>DATIKY010000270.1:0-6351 GCA_035476995.1 Sedimentisphaerales bacterium
TACATGGACATGGACCGCCTCAAGGAAATGGAGGAGACGGAATCGCCAACGGCCGATAAAAAATCGCCTGACCCATGGGTCAGGCAGCGGTGTCCCTCTCAGGAGGACCAGCAAAAAAGCGAAAGATCCTTGACACTACCCTCTCATCCAGATTGGCGTGCACTATCCGACAGATGGCGACAAGGTGGACGTCAAGGCAAAGGACATCCTCCGTGATATCGCCAAAGAGGCTCAGTCAAGGGAGACAGACTGATACGGATTCAGATGGCCGGGACGTATCGCGTGCCGCGATAAAACGCCGCGGGCGACGGCGGATTCGTGTCCGCCGTCGCCCGCGTTGCGCCTCTATATGGAACGCGCCGGTTCTACTTGGCTTCGAACTCGGCGTCGATGACGTCGTCGCCGCCCTTGCGTTTGACTTCGGCTTCGCCGGGACCGGCTGAGCCCTGCGGCTGGGCCTGGGCTCCAGTGGCCGCCTGCTTCTTGGCCGCTTCTTCGTACAGGGCCTTGCCCAGCTCCTGGCTGGTTTCCTGGAGGTTCTCGATCGCCTTGCGGATCGCGGAGGCGTCCTCGCCCTTGACCGCCTCCTTGAGGTTGTTGACCGCGCTTTCGATCTTGCCTCGCGTTTCGGAGGAGACCTTGGCGCCGTGCTCCTTCAGCGTCTTCTCGGTCGAGTAGACGATCTGGTCGGCCTGGTTCTTCAGGTCGATGACCTGCCGGCGTTTCTTGTCTTCCTCGGCGTGGGCCTCGGCGTCCTTGGTCATCTTCTTGATCTCCTCTTCGCTCAAACCGGAGCTCGACTTGATCTCGATCGACTGCTGTTTGCCCGTGCCCAGGTCCTTGGCCGAGACGTGGAGAATGCCGTTGGCGTCGATGTCGAAGGCGACCTCGATCTGCGGCATCCCTCGCGGGGACGGCGGGATGTCCGCGAGCTGGAACCGGCCCAACGTGCGGTTGTCCCGGGCGAACTCCCGCTCGCCCTGCAGGATGTGGATATCGACCGTCGTCTGGCTGTCGGCCGCGGTGGAGAACACCTCTTTCTTGCTAGTCGGGATCGTCGTGTTGCGGTCGATCAGCTTGGTCATGACGCCGCCGAGGGTCTCGACGCCCAGCGACAGCGGCGTGACGTCCAGCAGCAGGATGTCCTTGACGCCGGCGTCGCCCATGAGCACCGCGCCCTGGATCGCAGCGCCCAGCGCGACGACCTCATCGGGGTTGAGGCTCTTGTTGGGCTCCTTGTTGAAGATCTCCTTGGCGATCCGCACGACCTTCGGAATTCGCGTGGAGCCGCCGACCATGAGGACTTCGGCCACATCCTCGGGTTGCAGCTTGGCGTCCTTGAGGGCCGTGAGGCACGGGTTCTTGAGCCGCTCGAAGACCGGGTCGCACAGCGACTCGAACCGGCTCCGCGTGATCGAGATCTGCAGGTGCTTGGGACCGGAGGCGTCGGCCGTGATGAACGGCAGGTTCACCGTGGTCTCCAGTTGCGAGCTCAGCTCGATCTTGGCCTTCTCCGCGGCCTCTTTGAGCCGCTGGTGGGCCATGGGGTCCTGTCGCAGGTCGATGCCTTCGGTCTTCTTGAACTCATCGGCCAGGTGATTGATCAGGACCGCGTCGAGGTCGTCGCCGCCGAGGTGGGTGTCGCCGTTGGTGCTGAGCACCTCGAAAACGTTGTCCCCGATGTCCAGGATGGAGATATCGAACGTGCCGCCGCCGAAGTCGAAGACCGCGACCTTTTCATTCTTCTTTTTCTCCAGGCCGTAGGCCAGCGCCGCCGCGGTGGGCTCGTTGATGATGCGCTCTACCTTCAGGCCTGCGATCGTGCCGGCGTCCTTGGTCGCCTGGCGCTGCGCGTCGTTGAAGTACGCCGGCACCGTGATGACCGCCCGGTCCACCTTCTCACCCAAATACGTCTCGGCGGTCTTCTTGAGGTCCTGGAGGATCATCGCCGAAATCTCCGGCGGCGTGTACTCCTTGCCCCGAACGTTGACCTTGACCAGGTCGTTCGCGCCGCCGACCACTTTGTAAGGGACCAGCTTCTCTTCCGAGGCCACTTCGCTGTGCCGTCGGCCCATGAATCGCTTGATCGAGAAGACCGTATTCTCAGGGTTGGTCACCTGCTGGTGCTTGGCGATCTGACCCACCAGGATCTCCCCTTTGTCGGTGAAACCGACCACCGAGGGGGTCAGCCGCCCGCCGGATGCGTTGATCAACACCTTCGGCGCCGAACCTTCCATCACGGCGACGACGGACAGCGTTGTGCCCAGGTCTATTCCTATGATCTTGCTCATGTTCAACGTCCTTTCCTTGCTCTTCGCTGGCATCCGACGATCGTTTTCTCAACTTCGCGTTCCGCCAATCGCGCACAGAAACTATACCACAGACAGAACCCTTGCAAAACCCGTGCCAGCCGGTGGGGATGAGTGCGTTGCGATCTAAATACCGGTAGAATCTGGATTTACAACAGACTCTGCTTGTGATTGCCGTTGCGGTTGAACCGTAGGCCAGGCCAAGCGTGTCACTTGTTCGTGCCATTTTGGCAGGAGTCACAATTCAGGAACCGGACTCTTGAACCGGGATACTGCACCGGATATCATGGAGTGCGTACCATAGAGGGAGGAAGGCAGCTCGCAAGGCTCATACGAGGGTCGTGAAAGAGGCCGGCCGGGTCCGGCGTACACGATGGACCCGGATGGCGACGGAAATCACTCGTGGCGGCACGCCAACACATAGTGAACTGGAAGGAGGTTTCAGCCTGAACAAGTCGCGACTGATCACGGTAGTGGCGCTGGGCCTGATGGCTCTTCAGGCTTCGGCCGCCGACAAATCCCTGGTTCTTTACCTGCCGTTCGATGAAGGCGCCGGCAACACGGTCAGGGACGCATCCCCCTACAACAACCCCGGCACGATCTTCGGTAGTCCCGCCTGGATCGCGGGTCCCAGGGGCACGGCCCTGGAGTTCGTCGCCGGCTCTCGCGTCACGATCCCGGAGATCCCCGAGTATGATGTGACCTCCGCGGTCAGTCTGTTGGCCTGGGTCAGGACCTCGACCGTCCCGAACTGGGCCCGCGTGATCGACAAGTCCCAGTGGCAGACCTCCGGCTTCGATCTGGTCCTGACCCAAAACGTCGGCCTGCCCCGCCTGGAGTTCTTCGTCAATAACACCACGTCGCTGGCCGACGCGACGACCCCGGTCATGGACAACGAGTGGCACTTCATCGCAGGCACCTTCGGCAACAAGACGATCCGCGTCTACGTCGACGGCGAGCTGGAGGGCCAGGCCCAGTCCGTCAACCAGGTGGACATCAACCCGAACAACCTGCCGGTCATGATCGCCGGCGAGTCGAGTTCCAACGGCGGCAACCAGTTCTTCGGCGGCATCGACGAGGCCGCGATGTACAACCGCGAGCTGTCGGCCGATGAGATCAAAGCCATCTTCGAGCACGG
Organism: Sedimentisphaerales bacterium; assembly: GCA_035476995.1. Taxonomy (GTDB): domain Bacteria; phylum Planctomycetota; class Phycisphaerae; order Sedimentisphaerales; family Anaerobacaceae; genus PLanc-01. The sequence continues at coordinate 3,448 of DATIKY010000270.1, forward strand.
CATGGCTCCGCCGGAGATTGCGGCCTATCCGCAGCCCAAGGACGGCGCCGTGGACGTGCCCCGCGACGTCGCGCTGGGCTGGACCCCCGGCGGATTCGCCGCGTCGCACGATGTCTACTTCGGCGCCTCGTCCGACGACGTCGCCGACGCGGGCCGGACCCACCCGCTGGGCGTGCTCGTCAGCGAAGGTCAGACCGACGCCGCGTTCGATCCGGACGGCCTGCTCGACTACGGCCGGACCTACTTCTGGCGCATCGACGAGGTGAACGCCGCACCCGACAACACGATCTTCAAGGGCGAGGTCTGGCGCTTCACCGTCGAGCCCTACGGCTACCCGGTGACGCCCATCGCGGCCACCGCCTCCGGTTCGGGCAACAACATGGGCCCGCAAAACACCATCAACCGCTCGGGCCTCGACGCCGACGACCGGCATTCCACCGAATCCACGCAGATGTGGACCAGCAACGCGACCAAGCCCGCCTGGATCCGGTACGAGTTCGACACGGTCTACAAGCTCCATGAGATGTGGGTCTGGAACTCCAACCAGGTGATCGAGCCCATGCTGGGCTTCGGCGCCAAGGACGTCACGATCGAGTACTCCCTCGACGGTCAGACCTGGACCGTCCTCGAAGGCGTGCCCGAATTCGCCCAGGCGCCCGGGGCGCCTGGCTACGAGGCCAACACCGCCGTCGATTTCGGCGGCGTGGACGCCCGGTTCGTCAAGCTCACGATCAACGCCAACTGGGGCGGCGTCGCCCCCCAGACCGGCCTGGCGGAGGTCCGGTTCTTCCATGTGCCGGTCCAGGCCTTCGAGCCCAAGCCCGCCGACGGCGCCAAAGACGTCGGCGTCGAAGCCTCGCTCGACTGGAGGCCGGGGCGCCAGGCCGAGTCGCACAAGGTCTATCTCGGCACGGACAAGGACGCGATGACCCTGGCTGCGACGGTCGCCGACCACGGCTACACGCCGGCTTCGCTGAACCTGGGAACCACGTACTTCTGGAGAATCGATGAGGTCGGCGCCGCAGGCACTTATGAAGGCAAGGTCTGGAGCTTCACGACCGAAGAATACGCGGTCGTCGACGACTTCGAGGGCTACACCGACGCGGAAGGCTCGCGCATCTACGAGGCCTGGATCGACGGTCTGACCACCGGCGCCAGCGGCTCGCAGGTGGGCTACGACAGCGCCCCCTTCGCGGAGAAGGCGATCGTCCACAGCGGGACGCAGTCGATGCCCCTGACGTACAACAACTTGACCGCGGGCGTCTCGGAGGCGGAGCTGACCTTCTCGGCGCAGGACTGGACCGGTCACGGCGTCACGTCCCTCGTCCTGTACTTCCGCGGGCAGTTGACCAATGCGCCGGCCTCCCTGTATGTGAAGATCAACGGCACGAAGGTGGCCTACAACAACGGCGCGCCTGCGACTGCGATGAACCTCTGGAAGCCGTGGTCGATCCCGCTGGCCGCCACCGGCGCCAATCTCAAGAGCGTTCGGAGTCTGACGATCGGCGTCGAAGGCGCCGGCGCCAAGGGCACGCTGTTCTTCGACGACATCCGACTGTACGCGACCGCCCCTGCGGTTGCGGACCCCGCCGACCCCGGAACGACCGGCCTGGTCGCCTACTACAAGATGGACGGCGACGTCCAGGACATCTCCGGCCGGAACTACCATGGTACCACCAACGGCGTCGTGGGCTACGAGACCGGCTACGCCGGTCAGGCCCTGATCTTCAACGGGACCAATGCCTACGTGGACCTGCCCATCGGCCCGCTGATGCCCACGCTGACCGACATGACGGTCGCCACGCACATCAACTTCGTCGGCGGCAGCAGCGCCTGGCAGCGGATCTTCGATTTCGGCTCAGGCACCTTGAGCTACATGTTCCTGTGCCCGCGCCAGGGCACCAGCGGCAACATGCGGTTCGGCATCCGCTCGGCGACAGTGGCCGAGCAGATCGTCAACAGCCCCGCGGCGATGACCGTCGGCTGGCACCACACCGCGATCGTGATCGACAGCCGGGCCAGGACGCTGACGCTGTACGTGGATGGCGAACCTGTCGCTTCCGGCGCCACGTCGGTCCTGCCGAAGGACCTGGGCACGACGACCCAGAACTGGCTCGGCCGCTCGCAGTACACCGCGGACGGCTACCTCCACGGCTCGCTCGACGACTTCCGCATCTACAACCGCGCCTTGTCCCAGGCGGAACTCCGCTATCTGGCCGGCGACCGCTGATCGGCCCACAGTACGCAGAGCATGACAACGGACCCCAGCCCCGGCCCGTCGGGACTGGGGTCTTTGCTTCTTTCGTAAGCCGAATCAGGGGCGTCTTCTATCGAGAAAGACCTTGATGTCTCGCATTCGCCCTGGAACGACGCCAAGGGTGGCTGTTCCGCGGGGCGGTCTTTCCTTGAATTCCGCTGCGGCAAGCGGGTATACTGACTCATAGGCACATGGTCGTCATTGCCCGACGAAGGTCCCGCAACGAGGGACGGACGGAGGTCAGACGTCTTTGCTGGTCCGCAATGGGCGGGCGAGCTTCGTGCCAAGGTGTCGGTGGATGGGTGATGTTCAAACCGAGAGTCGGGATGTGCGATGGGACAGTCCATCGCGGGGGTTGGGTGCTTCCTGTCTATCCGCAATCCGTGAGACTCTTTTCCGCAATCTCTTTTGAAGGAGGACATGCCATGCGAAAGCTGAGGATTCTGGCAGCAGTTCTGATGCTGGAGAGCGTGGCCTCGCTGGCCTCGGCTCAGGAATTCAGCGACAATTTCGGCTCATCTGGTTTTTGCGTACTTTTCATGGTGGGTTACGCTACGAGTTCGTAGCGGGTTTCGTGCAGAGCGTAGATCTTGAGTTTGAAGAATTCCGTGTCTCTGAAACCGTAGGCTTTGCGTTGCAGGACGCGG
>DATIKY010000271.1:0-13812 GCA_035476995.1 Sedimentisphaerales bacterium
GAATCAGAATCGCGCGACACTTGCTCATCCAGCCCAGCGTCCGTTCCACGACCCATCGGCGCGCGGGAAGTCGCTTGCGGTTTCTCTCGTCGAGTTTCTCCTGGCCGATCCGCCGAATATGGGGAACATAATGGGCTTGGGGTGAACGCGACGGTGTCAGGTCCCTTGGGGTGCCCGGGGTCAGGCATCAATTTACGCTTTTGCGAATGCAGGACCGGGACGGTAGAGAAATTCTGGCCGGGGTACCGCGCGACTCGACGAGAGGCAGGGATGCGACGACGGTTGCGGGGATGTGATCCGGATTGCGGCCTGCCGGCCGGGAGTTTCTCGCTTTGGGGCCACCGGCGTGGAGGGGTGCTTCGCACGCTGCGGCGGGGTGCTGGAGGGGGGGCAGGTCCCTATGGACTTGGCTCTAAGATGATGCGATAGTTGCCCTGGATGACTTCGCGGATGCTCTTGTCTCTGATCTCGGGAACGATCCGGCCGGATTGGGGGAAGTCAACCAGTTGGTCGGCGATCTGCAGAACGTCCGCCACGAGGAGCCCTGCGAAATGCGGGGAGTCCCGCGAAATGAACTCAGCGATGGCGTCGAGGTCGTCCGCCGCTTGGGGAGTCCATCTTACCTGAGCCATTTGGCCATGCGTTCCTTGACCTTTTCGTGGGGGATCAGTTCGCCGGCGTCTGCCTGCCGGATGCCTTTTTCGATCTTAGCCAGGAGAAACAGCCGCTCCATGGCGTCCTCGATAGAGGCGTCGTCGGGCAGAGCTTGCACGGTTTGAAGCACTTTCTCTTTGGTCGTCATGGCTTCAGTATACCCGGCGGCGAGGGCGAATTCAAGGAAGTGGGAAGGCCGGGGACCGGGGTTCCTGGTCCATGATCTGTCCCCTGCGTCCCTGCGTGAGTACCCCTATCCTGATCTGTGCCCTCTGCGGCTCTGTGGTGAAATCCCCTCTTGCAGCATCGAGACGACAGGGCCTGGCGTCGAGCCTCGACCTTCGGATCTCGCCCCAGCAGGGGGGGGGACGGTTACTTGATCCCCAGGACGTCGGCCATGGAATAGAGGGCGGCGGGTTTGCCCTGGAGCCATTGGGCGGCCCGCAGGGCGCCTCGGACGAAGGTGTCGCGGCTGTGGGCGGTGTGGTTGAAGGTGATCGTTTCGCCCAGGGCGCCGTAAATGACGTCGTGGACGCCGGTGATGTCGCCAGCTCGGACGGCGTGCATGCCGATTTCGCCTTTTTGGCGGAGGGCCTCTTTGCCGTGTCGGCCGTGGATGAGGCTGTCGGGGCAGGGTCGGTCGGTGGCTTTGCAGATGTTCTGGGCGAGGGTCAGGGCGCTGCCGCTGGGGGCGTCCTTCTTGAAGCGGTGGTGCTTTTCGACAATTTCGATGTCGAAGTCTTCGCCGAGCATGGCGGCGGCCTTGCCGACGAGGTTGAACAGGACGTTCATGCCGACGCTCATGTTGGTGCTGTAGACGATGGGGATCGCGCGGGCCGCGGACTTCAACGCGTCATGCTGGTCGGGTGTAAGTCCTGTTGTTCCAATGACTAAGGAGATTTTGTGGGCGGCGCAGGCCTTGACCGTTTCCTCGGCGGCCTCGGGCATGGAGAAGTCGATGGCGACCTGCGCCCCGGCGGGCCAAGAGCTGGTCAGGGGCACGTTCAGGCGCTCGGCGCCGGCCAGCACTCCGGCGTCTTTGCCCATGTCGGGGTGGTCGGCCTTGTCCACCGCGCCGACGATCTCGAACCGCTTCGACTCGGCGGCCAGTGCAACGATCCGACGGCCCATCCGTCCCCCTGCTCCCACGACGACCAGTTTCGGTCCCATCTGTTTCTCCTTGATCTGTGTTGCAGCCTGATTGACGGGAGGAATATAGCGATCGGCAGGGCGGTTGGCAAGCCCCCGAACGAGGATCTGGGGGAAATCGTATAGTGCCAGGATTGGCCCGGTTGTTGGGCGATCTTGGGCTTTGTGTGCTATATATGGGGTGACAGTCCTGGCTTCAACCCATTGGGTAGGGGGTTTTGCCGGTTTTGGCTGGTCGGGCGGTGTTTTGTGGCTGGGCCACCGGGAGTGTTGGCGGGTTGGCGGACGTGTAATGGCGAAGATCGTGCCGAAAAGGGTAAAATGTACGAAAAAGTTATTGCCAGCAAAGGATTTGGCGATTATCATGGCCTGTTCGATGAATGAACTTATGGCTCCCACAGCAATGTGCCAAGGTTAAAGGTGCAAGGAATGGTCTTTTGCGGATGTGTGAACAGGGCGGCGGCGTGATCATATGAGGCATGGAATCCGCTGCATTCTTGCACAGACGCCGGCTGTGGAATCGATGTTTCTATTTCGATGTCTCGGCGCCAGTGAGGTTGAGGATGAGGTTTGGCTTGTTGGGGTGGTTGAAGGGTCAAACCGCTCTTGGAGGCACCTGATGTAGGCGAAGGGCAGATGACAACCTCGGTCGGCAAGGAATCGAAGTGGGAACTGCAGAGTTGCCGCTTTTTTTTTGTCTTACGGAAATCGGATCATGAACCAGGAACTACTGAGAATCGTCGATAACATCGCGAGGGACAAGAACATCGACAAGGAGTCGATCTTCGCGGATCTTGAGGAGGCCATGGTCTCGGCAGTTCGCAAACACTTCGGCGAAGCGGAGAGCGAGATCCTCGTGCAGATCGATCGCAGCAGCGGTCGGGTTCTGGCGTACAAGGACGGCCAGCCGATCGACATCAAACGGCTGGGTCGGATCCCCGCTCAGACGGCCAAGCAGGTGATGATCCAGAAGATTCGGGCCGACGAGCGCGAGAGCATCTTCTGCGAATTCGCCCAGAGGAAGGGCCATCTCGTCAGCGGGGCGGTCGTACGGTACGAGGGCGGCACGTTGATCGTGAACCTGGACCACTGGACGGAGGGGTTCATGCCCAAAGGCGAGCAGATCATGGGGCAGACCCACCGCCCGGGCGAGCGAATCCGCTGCCTGATCCTGGACGTGAAGGAGACCGCCAGCCAGGTCAAGATCATCCTCTCGCGAACGCATCCGGACTTCATCCGACGGCTGTTCGAGTCGGAGGTGCCCGAGATCGCCGAAGGGATCATCGAAGTCCGCGCCCTGGCCCGCGAGGCGGGGTACCGCAGCAAGGTCGCGGTCACCTCGTTTGACGACAAGGTGGACCCGGTCGGCGCCTGCGTCGGCGTGCGGGGCAGCCGGATCAAGAACATCGTCGACGAGCTCGGCGGCGAGAAGATCGACATCGTGCGATGGAACGAGTCCTCGCAGACCCTCGTGGCCAACGCCCTGATGCCGGCCAAAGTCAGCGAGATCGCGCTGTGTTTCGAGCTGGGGCGGGCCACGGTCGTGGTGGATGAGGATCAATTGAGCCTGGCCATCGGCAAGCACGGTCAAAACGTCCGTCTGGCCGCCAGGCTCACCGGGTGGGACATCGATATCCTGACCCCGGACGAATACAACCAGGGGATCGAGCGGCTCGCGGGCACCATCAAGAGTGTCGAAGGGGCCGACGACGTCATCGTGGACAAGCTGATCGCGCTGGGCATCATCTCGGTGCTCGATCTGGACGACGTCGGAGCGGACCCGCTGGTGGCCGAGTTGAAGCTGGACCGGTCGCTCGCCCAGAAGCTGGTTGAGGCGGCGGATCGCGAGGCCAAGGCATTGACCGCAGAAGCGGATCAAAAGCGTTCTCAAAAACAGATGGCCCAACAGGCGAGGGCGTTGGAGACGACGACGCTGCCCGAGGACTTAGAGTAATTCGTGGAGGCTTTTTGGCTACTACAAGAGTGTACATACTAGCGCGAGAGCTCGGGGTCAAGAGTTCCTCGATTGTGAAGAAGTGCCAGGATGAGGGCTTGGACGTCCGCAACCACATGGCAACGATCTCCGCGGGGTTGGCAGCCACGATTCGAGAATGGTTCAGCGAGGGAGAGAACGTAACCACCGTGGAGACGGCCGAGAAGGTGGATTTGGCCGAGGTTCGCGTCAGGAGAAAGCCAAGGGCCGAGGGCGTCGGCGTTGACTCGGACGGCGAAGAGGCCGAGGGCGAAGCCGCGGAACCGGATGAATTTTCCGTCGAGCCGCCGGTCGAGGAAGAGCTCGAACCCGCTCCGATGGAAGAGTCTGCGCAGCCGGTCGAGGCGACTTTGCCGGTCGAAGTCATGGAGGCTCCGCCCGAGCCGGCGGCCCCGTCCGTTGAGGTCGTTGCCGCGACGCCGGACGTCGCGGCGCAGGTTCCGGAACCGACGCTTGTCCAAGTGCAGGAGAAGCCCGCGGAGTTGCCCAGACCCATGGTGAGGGCCAGAGAGCCCATCGTCGTGCTGCCGGCCGGTCCCATGCTCGATAAGCCCAGACCCGCGAAGCTCAGCGGTCCGCAGGTCGTTCGCGTCGAGGCGCCCGAGCCGCCGGATCGTCCGCGATCCCGGTTCAGGCCTCGTCATGACGCGCCGGTGACCCAGCCCCTGATGGCCAGGAACAAGGAGGGGGCCGCGAGGCTGCGACCGCCGGCGACCTCCGACGCGGCGGACAAGAAGGGCAGCAAGCCGCGACCCACGAAGGACCGCACCCACGGTCGCCGCAAGGAGGAAACGGAAGAGGAGGCCAAGCGGAACAAACTGCAGAAAAACTGGCGGCAGAGAGACATTGAAGAACGACAGGCGCGTTTGACGGCCGCCGGCGGAGAGGGCCTGCGTCTTCGTCCGACCCGCCGAATCGCCGCCAAAGGCGCCAAGGGGGACAGCGGCGGCGCCCCGTCGCGCCCCAAGAGCGTCGTCCTGAGCGAGCCCATCCTGGTGAAGGATCTGGCGGCCGCCCTGGCGGTCAAGGTCACCGACATCATCGGCAGGCTGATGAAGCAGGGGACCATGGCCACCGCCAACCAGTCGATCAGCCACGAAGTGGCCGAACTGATCGCCCTGGAGTTCGACATCGATCTGGTTGTCGAACGCAAGGCCACCCTGGAGGAAGAGATCCAGAAGGAAATCGATCAGCGGGAGCGGGCGAACCTCAAGAGACGCCCCATTGTCGCGGCCATGCTGGGCCACGTCGATCACGGCAAGACGAGCCTCCTGGACCGAATCCGCAAGACGCACGTGGCTGCGGGCGAGGCCGGCGGCATCACGCAGCACACGGGCGCCTACCAGGTGAGCTGGGACAACAAGACCGTGGCGTTCCTCGATACGCCCGGTCACGAGGCGTTCACCGCCATGCGGGCCCGCGGCGCCAACATGACCGACATCGTGGTCCTGGTCGTCGCGGCCGACGACGGGGTCATGCCCCAGACGATCGAAGCGATCGCCCACAGCAAGGCCGCGGGCGTCGCCATCGTCGTGGCGCTGAACAAGATCGACCTGCCGGGCATCGACCTGAACCGCATTTACGCGCAGCTCTCCGAGCACGGCCTGACCCCGACCGAGTGGGGCGGCCAGACCGAAGTGGTCAAAACCAGCGCCACGACCGGCCTGGGCATGGACGATCTGCTGGAGGCCCTGGACTATGTGGCCGACCTGCTGGAGCTCAAGGCCGACGACACGATCCCGGCCACCGGCTGGGTGGTCGAGGCGCGGATGTCGACGCAGGAAGGCCCCGTGGCGACCGTCCTGATCAAGGAAGGGCGCCTGGAGAAGGGCGACATCCTGCTGGCGGGCAAGACCTACGGCCGCGTCCGACAGATGACCGACAGCGCCGGCAAGAAGGTGAAATTCGCCACCAGTTCCATGCCGGTGGCGGTGGCGGGCCTCAACGGCGTCCCGCTGGCGGGCGACCGGTTCTATGTCGTGGACGACATCAACAAGGCCAAGGCCGCGGCCGAGGAGAACACGCTGCGGGCCCGGGAGAAGTCGCTGGCCGAGCGGACGCAGGTCACCATGGAGAACCTGTTCAGCCAGATCGCGGCCGGCAACGTCAAGGAGCTGAACCTGATCATCCGCGCCGACGTGCAGGGCTCGGTGGACGTGCTGAAGAAGTACCTGTCCGAGTTGAGCACCGAAGAGGTGCGGCTGAACATTCTTCAGGCGATGCCGGGCGGCATCACCGAGGGCGACGTGCTGCTGGCCGAGGCGTCCAACGCGATCATCATCGGCTTCAACGTGGTGGCCGAGGAACGGGCCCAGCGGACGGCCGAGGCCGAGGGCGTGGACATCCGGCTGTACAACATCATCTACCGGATCACGGACGATCTGAGGAAGTCGATGGCCGGTCTGCTGGAGCCGGAAGAACAGGAAAAGACGCTGGGCCGGGCGATGGTCCGAGCCACCTTCAAGGTCTCTCGAGTCGGCACGGTCGCCGGCTGCTACGTCACCAACGGCGTGGCCGCCAAGGCCGCCAAGGTGCGGCTGATCCGCAACAACATCGTGGTCAGAGACAGCGTTGTCATCGAGTCTCTCAAGCACTTCAAGGACGATGCCCGCGAGGTCAAGGCTGGGTTGGAATGTGGTGTGAAGCTGGCCGGGTTTGACGACATCAAGATGGACGACGTCCTGGAGTTCTACGAGATCATCAAGGTCGCCAGAACGCTGGGATCGTGAGGCTCCCCCGGACGCCGACCCCCAAGGAAGAAACCCTATGCCGACCCGAAGGCAGGAGAAAGTGGCCCGAGTGATTCGGGAGGTGGTGAGCGACGCGATCGTCAATCATTTGAACGATCCTCGCATCACCGGCTTCGTGAGCGTCACGCGGGTGGAAGTAATGGCAGATATGCGCAGCGCGGATGTGTATCTGAGCATCTTCGCCTCGAACGAGGCGGGCAAGGACAAGACCTTCGCCGCGATCACGCACGCCCGGACGAGGATTCAATCGTTCCTGGCGGAGGCGTTGGAGAGCAAGTTCTGTCCCGTGCTGCGTTTTCATGTGGATGAGCAGTTTCGCAAGACCCTGGATGTGATGAGGTTGATCGATGAGGTGTCCGGCGAACGTCGCAGGAAGGAACAGGCCGAGGAGCCGCCGCAGGAGGAAGAACCGTGACCTGCCGCTTCCCGAGGCCGTTCCGACCGACGTTCGGGGGGCCCTCGCATTCGGGGATTGTGACGCTGCCGACCTGCTGCGGTATCTGGAAGGGCCATGAAGAACAGTAAGGAATATGCTCAGCGGCTTCAGAAGCTGTACCGAGAGTGGAAGCGTGTGCATCCGAAGGTCGAGAAGACGACCTACGAGGATCCGGCGGAAGCCTTGATCAGCGGCATCATCAGCGAGAGGCTGAGCGAAACCGCCGCGTCTCGCGCCCTGCGGGAGATCCGTTCGTCGTTCGTGGACTGGAACGATCTGCGGGTCTCGCGGATCGAGGAGATCGCCGAGGCGATGGGCGGCAAGAGCACGCCCTGCCGGGCGGCGGCCTTGGCCCTGACGACCGCCCTGCGGGGGATCTTCAACGAGCACCACAAGATCAGCCTGGCCGTTCTCAAGAAGCTGGGCAAGCGTCCCGCCAAGGAAGGCCTCGAAAAGCTCGACGGGGTCAGCCGCTTCGTGGTCAACTACTGCATGCTCACCTCGATGCAGGCCCATGCCGTTCCGTTGACGCAGGATATGATCGAATACCTCCGGAGCCACGGGGCCATCGCCCCGGACGCCGATGAAGAAGATATTGAAGGGTTCTTGACTCGACAAATTCCGGCCAAGGACGCGTATGAGTTCTACGCCCTGCTGCGCAAGGAGAGCGAGTCGCCGAAACTGCCGAAGAAGAAGCCGGGCGCGCGCCGGAAGAACGGCAAGGCGGCCCGCAAGTGACGTCGGAGTCCGACGCCGCTTTCCGCAATGGCAACCGACTGAGTATGGAGTGACTGTGGCTGGTGAACGAATTCTGAAACTCGGCCTTCCCGCCGGGAGCCTGCAAAAGGCGACGGCGGACCTGTTCGAAAAGGCCGGTCTGCGCATTGTGGACTCCAAACGGAGCTATTTTCCCTCGATGGACGACGAGGAGATCCAGCCCGTGTACCTGCGGGCCCAGGAGATCGGCCGCTACGTCGGCGAGGGCGTCCTGGACGTGGGCATCACCGGATTCGACTGGATCAAGGAGAACGACTGCGACGTCGTCGAGGTCTGCGAGCTGCCGTACAGCAAGGCCACGAGCAATCCCGCGCGATGGGTGCTCGCGGTGCCGAACGAGTCGAAGGTCCAGAAGCCCGAGGACCTCAAGGGCGGGATCGTCGCCACCGAGCTGCTGGGCGTCACCAGGCGGTTCTTCCAGGACCGGGGCATCGACGTGCGGGTCGAGTTCAGTTGGGGCGCCACCGAGGTCAAGGCGCGCCTGGTCGACGCGATCGTCGAGCTGACCGAGACCGGCACCTCCCTGCGGGCGAACAACCTGCGGATTCTGGACACCGTGATCGTCTCGACGACCCGGCTGATCGCCAACAAGAGCGCCTGGCAGGACTCCTTCAAGCGGGAGAAGATCGAGAACATCGCGATCCTGCTCCGGGCCGCGATCGCCGCCCGCGGCAAGGTGGGCCTCAAGATGAACGTCCGCAAGGTCGATCTGGACTCCGTGCTGCAGGTGCTGCCTGCGGAGAAGAGCCCGACCGTTTCCGGCCTGGCCGATTCCGATTATGTCGCGATCGAAGTGATCATTGACGATTCTGTAGAGAGGTCGCTGGTGCCTGCGCTCAAGCGCGCCGGGGCCTCGGGCATCATCACGTACCCGTTGAACAAGGTGATTCACTAATGGACAACTTTCGCTCTTGCATGTTCGGATGGTGTGCGGTCCTTGGGATCTGTGTTCCGTGCCTCGTGGGCCCGGCCCTGGCGGCCGAGAAGGCCCCGGACCGCGTGGTGGTCGCCGGCCTCGGCGACATTTCGATCTACCAGGACGAGCTGGCCCGGCGTCTCCTTCAGGAGATGCGGCCTCACGAGGAGCCGTTCTATCAGGAACCTCCGTCGCCGACGGCCGAGTCCGTGCTGCGCAAGATGCTGGCGGAGAAGGCCACCAGCATGGAGGGCCGCAGGCTGGGCCTGGATCGGGACGAACAGATTCGTCGGGCGGTGTCGCAGCTCGAGCAGGCCAGGCTCGTCGGCAGGCTGCTGGAGACCGAACTGGCCCCCAAGATCAAGGTCGAGGACGCGGACGTGGACCGGGCGATGCAGAGCCGGCCCAACGTGACCCGCGACCAGGCGAAGATGATGGCGATGCAGGCGCAGGCCAACCAGCTCCGGGATCAGTACTACGCCCAGGTGGCCGCGAAGCGCAAGATCGCCAAGGTGGCCGAGAACGTGGCGAAGGCCGCGGGAATCCATCAGCGGCTCCTCACCCAGCCGCGCGAGCCGCGGGGGCCGACCCAATACTGGATTCTGAACAGTCAGATCAACACGGACCTGTCCGACGAAGAGCGGAGCCTCGTTCTGGCCACGTTCGAGGGCGGCCGGTTCACCCTGAAGGACTGGTTCCAGTTGCTCTGCGACTTTCCGCCGCCGCGAAGGCCCCAGGATCTGGGCAAACCCGAGGGCGTCGAGAGGCTCCTGGACATGGGACTGCGAGGCCCGGTGCTGGCCGCGGAGGCGAGGTCCCGCGGATACGATCAGGACCCCGCGCTCAGGAGCGAGTTGCGCAAGCTTGAGGACGACCGGCTCCTGTACAAGACGCAGGAGGAATGGATCAAGCACATCCCCGAGCCCACGCCCGAACAGATCAAGGCGCGCTTCGATGAGAATCCCTCGCGGTTTGCGACGAATCCGTCGTTGAAGGCCGATCAGATCTGGTGTCTGGACAAAGAGACCGCGCAGAAGGTCAAGGCGATGCTCGATCAGGGCGCGGACTTCCAGACGCTCCGACAGGAGCATTCCCTGCAGAAGGACGTGAGTCCTTACCATCTCTCGCCCGGCAGCGAAGGGGTGTTCTGGACCCTGCTCGCCAGGGCGGAGCCGAACCAGGTGCTCGGACCGATCCCCGGCTTCTACGAAGCCGGCGCCAAGTGGCGGCTGGTCAAGGTCCTCGAAGTCACGCCGGGCCAGACGCCGGTGTACTCCGAGGAACTCGCCAACTCCGCCAAATGGATGCTCTTCGGCCAGCAGCGGCGGCAGGCGCAGAGCCAGAGGGAGAAGAAACTGCTCGAGAAGTATCCGCACGAGATCTTCAGCGATCGGATCCGGGACCTGGACCCCGTGGAGATCGCGCTGAAGCAGCAGGACCCTTGACCGATGGTCTTTACGCTGCACCGGTACATGTTCCGCGAGGTGCTGCGGATCTTCGTCCTGGCGACCATCGCGCTGACGTTGATCCTGAGCCTGGGCATGCTTCTGCAGCCGATGCAGAAGTTCGGCGTCGGCCCGCGGCAGGCGGTCACCATCCTGTTCATCTTCATGCCGGTGACGCTGACGTTCGTGCTGCCGATGGCGGCTTTGTTCGCCTCGGCGCTGGCGTACGGTCGGTTCGCCGGCGACAATGAGATCGACGCCTGTCGGGCCAGCGGAATCGGCGCGATGACGCTGATCTATCCCGGCCTGGCCCTGGCGGTCCTCGTGGCGATCGCCAATCTGCTGCTGAGCTTCCACGTCATGCCGTACTTCGTGCGCATGGCGGAGACGTCGCTGAAATCCGACGCCAAGCAGATCCTGTTCCGCAACCTCCAGCGGCGAGGATATTACGCGATTCGCAGCGGCTCCGGTTCCTTTCTGATTCATGCCGATCACGCCGATCTCGAGCAGGACACGCTGTACGGCATCGTCATCGTCCAGGCGTCCAAGACGCAGGGCATCCGCAAGACGACCACCGCGGACGAGGCGTTGGTGAAGTTCGATTCGCAGGGGCGATTCAACGAAGTTCGACTGACTGTGCGTAACTGCCGCCGGATGGGGTCGGGCAACGAGCCGTGGGAGGGGACGGTCGGCCTGCTTCCGGTGACGATGGAGTTCGAGTCGCTCATGCCGGACGACATCAAGTTCAAGAAGATCGACGAGATGAAGCGGATTGAGGCGGATCTGATGTTGTTCGATCCGGTGGCCCGGCTGGCTCGGGAGGTGTACACGCAGTACGTGACGGAATTGCTGGCGCAAGACGTCAACGAGGCGATCGTGTCGGGCGGATCGTACGAGTTCAAGGGGGCTTCGCATTCGGTGCGGTTCTCGGCCAGACGCTGCGAACTGCGGGACCCTGCGGCCATTGTGCTGGCGCCGCCGGTGGTGGTCGAGGAGTGCGACAGCAGCGGGCGCCGCCGTCGGCTCGAATGCACGAAGGCGGAGATCCAGGTGCAGACGGGGACGGTCGATCCGAAACTCACGCTGTACCTCCACAATCCGAGCGTCCAGGAGACGGGGCAGTCCCTCGTGCCGTACGGGGTGAGCGACCTGTCGCTGCCCGAGGCGGTGGTGCGCGGACTGGACCGGACGCCTCTGCTGGACCTGGTGGCCGGGGATCTGGCGTCGGGGTTGAAGAGGCCGCCCAGCGAGATCCTGGCCAAGGGACAGGCGGATCTACTCAAGAAGATCCGCCGCACGATGAAGGACATCGACGCGGAGCTCAACTCCCGCCTGGTGTTCGGGATCGGCTGCGTCCCCATGATTCTGATCGGGATCGGCCTGGGGGTTCTGCAGAAAGGCGGGCACCTGCTCAGCGCCTTCGGCGCCAGTTGCGTGCCGGCCGCGGTGCTGATCATCTCGATCGTCAGCGGCAAGCAGCTCACGCAGAACAGCGCGGTGGGGAGTTCCGCCGGGATTTGGATCATGTGGGGCGGGCTGGCGTTTCTGGTCCTCCTGGCGGCCGGCATCTACAGAAAGCTGCAGCGAGGCTGAGGCGTATGAAGATCCTCGATCGATACATCGCCAAGAACTTCCTGATCGGATACGTCATCGCGTTCTGCGTGCTGATCGGATTGCGGGTGATCATCGAGCTGTTCGTGAACCTCGACGAGTTCGCGGAGAACGCGGACAAGCTGGGGACCGTGGAGCTGATGAAGCACATCGCGCTGTTCTACGCCTTCCGCATGACCCTGTACTTCCGCGACACCGCGGGCGTCATCACCGTGGTGGCCGCCGCGTTTTCGCTGGGTCGGATGGTGAGGAACAACGAGCTGGTCGCGATGATCGCCTCCGGCGTCAGCGCCAAGCGGATCGTCGGGCCGATCCTGGCGCTGGTGATCTTCTTCACGGCGCTGGCGGTGGCCGACCAGGAGCTTCTCATCCCGGCGATCAGCGACAAGCTCGTGCAGGACGAGGACGATATCGAGGGGAAAGAGGCCTATGCGGTGTGGTTCTTCGCCGACGGCAACGGTTCGCTGCTGTGCTCCCCGAAGTACGACGGCGCGACCGCGACTCTCGACAGTCCCACGATCCTCACGCGGCGGCCCCTCCCGTCCCAGCCTGGGATCTGGGAAGTGACCGGACGGCTCTCGGCCGACTCGGCGGTCTTCAATCCCGCCGCCAACCGCTGGGATCTGCTCAACGGCCTGTACATCAGCACAGACCCCAACCAGGCCCCGCAGTCGTGGTCCTTCTACCAGGCCGACGACCTGCTCCCCAAGGACATCGCGCTGCGCCGGAACGCCGGCTACGATTCGCTCCTGAGTTCCCGCCAACTGGCGGCCCTGGCCGCCCAGAAGACCAAGGTCAAGGACATCGCCCAGCTCCTGAGCCAGAGACACTTCCGCATCACGGACCCCTTGATCAACCTGACGATGCTCATGGTGAGCCTGCCCGTGCTGATCTGTCGCGATCCGCGGGCGATGAAGTCCGCCATCCTGGTCAGCTTCGTCCTGACCGCCGGCTGCTTCGTGACGACCTTCGTCTGCAAGATGCTCGCCACCGAGGTCGTCTTCGGCGCCCGCGTCATGCCCGAACTCTGGGCCTGGCTGCCCATCTTCCTCTTCCTGCCCATCGCCATCATCGAAATCGACTCGATGAAGACGTAAGAAAGCGAGAAGTGTGAGGTCGGAGGTACTGCGGTCGCCGCCGGCCTCTCCTGCGGCACATTGGACCTCTCTGGCAGACGTTCTCCGCAGTCTATCTGTGTCCTGCATGTCGACATTCTGTCGAGATCTCTGGTTCAGCCGGCTGGGCCATGCCCACCAGGATACTCGACTGGCGCGGAGACGCCAAGAACGCCGGGAAACCGGCACTCCGGAATCCTTCGTGCGATCCTTGCGACTTCGCGAGAGATCCTCTGGCCTCTGATTGGCTTAAGGTGTAGACGAGGGGCTGCTCCCGGCCGCTCTTCGGAACGCTTCCACGCATCGGCGGTCCCATGCGGCTCCGCCGTTCCGGTCGCAAACGCGCAAAGGCCCAAGTTGATGCCTGACCCGAATGGCACTTCCATAAGAGCTACGTCGTATTGAGCAGGCGTGCTTTGGCGACGGATCGAGGCTCGGTCAGGTACACCTGTTTCTTTGGGCGTCTCTTCACCGCCCGCGGCTCGACCCGATCGGGGCGGTTATTGACGCGATGGGTGGCCACGGCCCGCAGGACCGCCGCATACAGCTCGTTCCGTCGCGCGGGACACGCCCAGCCCGCGGCGGCGAAGACGACCCGCGTTTGCAGCGTCCCTTTGAAGCTGAGGTCACGGGGACAGACGCCGGCCGTGACCGCCGCTTGGGCCATGAGCGTGCGGATCAGATTATAGGCGAGCAGGTGCATCCAGATCTCCTAGATTTTAGATTTAAGAGGGACAGTCCCTACTAACCCTACTAACCCTACTAACCCTACTAACCCTATCCCGCGCTGCTCCGACCGGGATGTCAAATGAGTAATTCCTACTTCAAGATGTGTAGACATATAGGGTTCCTTCCCCGGGGCCGCGTTACACTGGGGAGCCAGGAGGCTGCCGGTGGGACGGCAGCACACGAATCGCTGACGCTCAAGGAAAGGAGCCCGAACATGCGTAAGACGTTATTCTGTGG
>DATIKY010000272.1:0-11686 GCA_035476995.1 Sedimentisphaerales bacterium
GCGCTGCGGCTCCCCTCTCTCCGTGGCCAACAACCTCCTGTTCTGCTTCGTATCCATACCATCCAGCATAATCCCAATCTCCTTGCCCTCTACTCTAATTCTCGGCAAGGAATTGTCTCATCTATTCTGACACAGAGGGTCGGGACACCCGGCGAGATTGACTCTTCGACGCGCCGAGTTCAAGTTGCGCCCACGCCGGCGAATTGGCCGTGATCCAATCCTCCCGGGCCTTGTGCTCGTGCGGCGTCAGAGATCTGTCGGGCCAAGCGGAAGACTTGAGCCACGACGTTTGCACAACGGCTTCGTTTGGCTCGACGGCAAGGTGCATGGCCCTCTCGTAGTATGGCCAGGCGTTATCCTTGATCTCATCCAACGGATGGTGCAAGGCGTTCAATTGCGGGAGATAGTCAGTCGTCGGATTCGGCTTGCCGCGGACGAACCACATCGTGTAGGGAATGAACACCAGCAGGAATACGCCTACTACTTGGAGTGTGCGAGCCACCGCCCGCACCCACAGCGGTCGACAGCGTTTCTTGGCTCGGCGGCAGAGCACCGCCAGAAGCCCGGGATCACCGAATTCCCCGATCAGCCGCCGGGCCCGTTGTTCTCGCTCGTCGGCGTCGGTGCAGTCCCCCAGTTCGTCCTGGAAGTGTGCCGTCAGTTCTTCTCGCACCTCGTCGCGCGCACGCCTGTGAAATCGCATCTTCCTGGTGACTGTGCGGATGAACTCCGCAACACATGAGGGCAGCTCATGTCCATGGCTTTCTTCAGGTTTTTCTTGCATGGCACAGACCTCCGCGTCGCGACTCCCGGCCGCCATTGAACTCCAGGGCAAAGAACGCCGAACCTCAATGTCTGTAGGGTGTGCCGTGCACACCGATGTCGATTCGAAGAAGGTGGTGTGCACGGCACACCCTACAGGTACCTCAGGGGCTTGGGGACAGAATCCCCAAAACAACAGAAACACGCGGAATCGAATGAACTCCCATCACAGGGCCGCCTGCAACGCCCCGCCGAAGAGGAGGTCCAGGCCCTTGGCCAGGCCCTGGAGCTGGGCTTTCTGACTGGCGAGTTCCTCTTTGCCCTTGCCGGTAAGCGAATAATAGCGACGGTTCCGGCCCGAGTCGGTCGTCTCCCATTTGGCCTGGACGAGCTTCTTGGCCTCCAGGTTGTACAACAGCGGATAGAGTGTGCCCTTGCCGAGCGTCAGGACGTCGCCGCTTCGCTGCTCGATCGCCTGGCTGAGCTCGTAGCCGTACATCGGCCCCCGCGAAAGGATCTGCAACACCACCACCGGGGCCACGCCCTTGAGCAACTGGCTCTCGAATTTCATGTCAAACCTCCCGATTCTCCTGGAGCCGCCCAGGATATGCTTTGCATAGTATGCGATACCAATTATTCGGTGTCAAGCAGAATCCATGGCTTTTTTCTTCGAGGCGACGGTCGGCCATCCCGGCTGCGGGCAACCCGCTCATCCAGGACGGCTACAGGATCGAGCCTCGATCCGTGGCGAAAGCACGCCTGCTCAATACGACATAGCTCCTATGGAAGTGCCATTCAGGACTGACCATTCTTCCCAGACTCTGGGCCTATGGACGGACAAGCTTGCGGTGGGATGCCGCTCTGGAGTCGATTCGGGACCGGCGTCAGCAAGGACAGATTCCCACCGCGATCATGGTCCGCGCGATCGTAACGATGTTCCTCTGTCGCTTGGGCAGCCTCCACGCGTTGGGCCAGACCCGCTCGCATTCGTGGTGGCACCGCGGGCTGGGGCGGGCGCTGCCCTCGACACGATCGGTCGCGTGGCCGGCCTGATCGAGGTGGACGGGCATGAGATAAACGCCAGTTTCAAGCGGCATTGTCCGGGGTGCTTGGAACGTACGATTCACACGAAACGGGGCGACCGGATTCAGTACTATCATCGGGTGTTCGCCTCGATGGCCCCCTCCGCCGGGCGGGAGGGAACGGTCCTGCGGGAGTGCTGGGATGCGGAAGGCTTCCGAGCCTGCCCGCAGGTGGGAAGGCCCGTGCGGTCGTCCACACCCGCGAGACTCGTAGCATCGGCCGACAGCTCGACAAGCAAGTCCACCAGGAGGCGGGCCAATGGTATTGGGTGACGACACTACCGACGCGGCAGGCCCCCACCGGCACCGTCGCGCAATTGGGTCACGCCCGCTGGGACATCGAGAACCAAGGTTTCAACGAACTGGTCAACCAGTGGCATGCCGATCACGTGTACCGCCACGACCCCACGGCGCTGCTGGTGTTCCGGTTGTTGGCCCGAATCTGCCTCACGGTGTTCTGTGCCTTCTTCCGGCGCAATCCTAAACACCCACCTCTGCGGAATCGCTGCGGCCGACAAGATCGACTTGAGCCCGGTGCTTTCCTCTGGTACAGTACCGCTCTACCCGCCTACGGCAGGGCGGATTCGCGGCCGGCGTTTGGGCCAGGGGTGTACTGAATCGTGGATAAGGGGTGCTCCACTGCGGCGGGCACTCGCGATGATGGCAAAGGACTGAGGATGGATGTATTGCTGATCGGCAGCGGGGGGCGTGAACATGCGATCGCATGGAGACTGAAGCAGTCCAGGCAGCTTGAGGATCTCTACATCGCTCCCGGCAACGCCGGAACGGCCCAGTACGGCCAGAACGTCGATATCAAGGAAACCGACATTCCCGCCTTGGTCGGCTTTGCCCGGGAGAAGCGGGTCGGTTTGGTCATCGTCGGACCCGAAGATCCTTTGGCCAGGGGGATCGTCGATGTGATGGAGGCGTCCGGCATCAAGACCTTCGGCCCCAGCGGCGCCGCGGCGCAGCTCGAGGCCGACAAGGCCTTCGCCAAGCAATTGATGCGGGCCGGGGCGATCTCCACTGCCGAAGGCCGCATTTTCGATCGCTACAGCGACGCCAAGGCCTATATCGCCAGCCGGGACGAGCCGGTCGTGATCAAGGCCGCCGGGCTGGCCAAGGGCAAGGGCGTCATCGTTTGCGACGATCCGGCCCAGGGGATTCTGGCCGCAGAGAGGATCATGGTGGACCGCATCTTCGGCGACGCCGGCGAGAGGGTCGTCGTCGAGGACAAGCTGCTGGGCGAGGAGACATCGATCCTGGCCTTCGTGGACGGTCGCACCATCTACGTGATGGAATCTTCCCAGGACCATAAGCCCATCGGCGACGGCGACACCGGCCCGAACACCGGCGGCATGGGCGCCTACAGCCCCGCGCCGATCGTCACCGAGGTGATGATGGACCGGATCACGCGGGAGATCCTCGTGCCGGCCGTGGACGCGATGACTCGAAACGGCACGCCCTATCGAGGCGTGCTGTACGCCGGGCTGATGATGACCAGCGGCGGACCACGGGTGCTCGAGTTCAACGCCCGGTTCGGCGACCCGGAGACCCAGCCGATCCTGATGCGGCTCCAGAGCGACCTTCTGGAAGTGTGCCTGGCGGTCTGCAACGGAACTTTGGAGGACGTGACGCTCCGATGGGATCCGCGTCCCTCGGTGTGCGTGGTCATGGCCTCCGGCGGTTACCCCGGCGAGTATCACAAGGGCAAGGTGATCACCGGCCTGAAGGAAGCGGCCCAACTCGATGACGTGATGGTTTTTCACGCAGGCACCAAGCTGCGGGACGACAACGTGGTCACCAGCGGGGGCCGCGTGCTGGGCGTGACCGCGATCGGCAAGACAATCGCGGCGGCCAAGGACCGGGCCTATGAAGCGGTGGACCGTATCCAGTTCGAAGGCTCTTACTGCCGTCGAGACATCGCCGACAAGGCGATCCGTCGCAGGTCCTGACGGCGATTCCGCATGGTCGGTTTCCCATACTCATCCCTGATGCCGGACGCAAGCGGAAAACGACGGCGACGTCTTCTTCGACGTGTGCTGATCGCCGCGGCGATTCTCTGCGCGCTGATCGTCGGAACCGGGGTCTGGCTGGGCCGGTTGCTGCCGGGCATCGTGGCGGCCGAGGTCGGACGCCTGACGAACACGCACGTAAAAGCGGGGAACTTCGGCTTCCGTCTGGACGGTTCGGTTTCCATCGACGGGCTGTCGATTCGCCCTCGGCAAGACGATCCGGGATACGACAACACGGTTCTTCGAGCCGGGGACATGTACGCCCGATTCAGCCGACGAAGCCTCCTGCTGCTGTCGCCTCGCGTGACGGAACTTCGCATCAAGGACTTCGTGCTCGATGCGCAACTGGACCTGGACACCCAGCAGTGGAACATCGGAACTCTCCGATTCAACCGGCCCGGCGGCAAGAGCGGAACCGCCATGCCGTCGGTCCTGCTTCGCGACGGGAAGTTGCGGTACACCAAGGTTTCCGGCGGCAAAGCCGAGGTTGTCATGACGGTGCCGGTGGAGGGGCGTTTCGGGGCCGGTCTGGCCCACCAGGGCTACGGCTTCGAGATCAAGACCTCCACACTCTCCGGTGGCTATGGCCAGAGCCATCTCAAGGGGTACTGGCGGCCGGGCGAACTCGCCCTCGCGGGCGGTCTGTCTTCGACGGATCTGCCTTCGCTGGAACGCGCCTGGGCGATCGATGTTCTCGCGGGCCAGCTTCAGTACGACCAGAACGGCGATTACCGACTGGACCTTCGTTTGAAGGACCTGCACGGCAAGCAGGCGCCGGAGGTCGGCGCTCTTCAACAGATCGCCTCCGGCGGCGCCGGCGGCGGTCCTCTGGCGAGCCTTCAGAGGTTTTTCGCCCGGTATCGGCCGACCGGGATCGTGGACTCGATCACC
This sequence comes from Sedimentisphaerales bacterium, assembly GCA_035476995.1. Classification (GTDB taxonomy): domain Bacteria; phylum Planctomycetota; class Phycisphaerae; order Sedimentisphaerales; family Anaerobacaceae; genus PLanc-01. The sequence goes on from DATIKY010000272.1 coordinate 4,751, forward strand.
GTCAACGTCAACGGCAATCTCCGGCGGCTGCACGAGAGCGAGGTCCTGGGTACGGTCGTCTGCCAGGACGTCTCGATCTGTGACGTGAGGTTCCCTTACGTCATCGATCATCTCCAAGGCGAGATCGATTTCACGCAGTCCGGCCTGGTCCTCAAGAATCTCGTCGGCAAGCACGGCCCGGTGGATGTGCTGGTCGAGGGATGGAGCCGGGGCGCGGGCGACGAACGACAGTATCGGTACAAGATCAGCAGCCCCAACATGATTCTCGACGAGGCCCTCTACGCGGCGCTCCAGCCGGGTCAGAAGCGACTGTGGGACGCCTTTGGCCCCAGCGGCCGAGTGGCCGCCGACTACCGACTGGTGCGGACCTCGCCCACGGACAAGCGGATGTATGTCTCCGTCGATCTCGACGGCGTGTCGGCCGCGTTCGACGGATTTCCGTACCCGCTGGTCGACCTGACGGGCAAGTTGTATTTCGACCGCGAAAGCATGACTGCGACCAACCTGGTTTCGAAGTCCGCCGGTCGGGAGATCCGACTGAATGCCAAGGTGACCGGGCTGGGCACCGGAAAGGCGATCCATTACATCTCGATCGACGGCAACGACATTCCGCTGGACGCCACGCTGGAGAGGAGTCTTCCGCCGCAGTATCGTCAGTTGTACGGCCGGCTGGAGGCCGACGGGACGGCGGACGTGCGGGCCCGCGTCTTCACCACGGGCGACGCGAACAACGTCGGCCCCATGGGCTATCACGCCGACATCGTCTGTCACAGCAAAACGCTGAAGCTGGAGCAGTCGCCGATAATGCTGTCGGACGTGATCGCGGAGGTTGCGGTGTCGCCGAAGTCTGTGACGATCAAGAAGCTCGACGGCCGCTATGGGCAGAGCCGAGTCGCTCTGGAAGGCGGAATGCAGTTGTCCGCCGATGCCAAGACGAAGCAGTATCGTGCAAGCGTGACGGCGCAGGAGGTTCCCTTCAACGAAACGACGATGGGACTGTTGCCGCCGTCGCTGGCGGGACCACTCGCGGCGTTTCGACCCGAAGGCAACGTGAACTTGCGTCTGGAACTTCAGGCCTCCGACGGCAATGCCCCCCCGACCGTCACAGGGGCCATGGAATGCCTGGGGATCAAGATCCATCACCGGGACATTCCCTATCCGTTGCGGGACGTCCGCGGAACGATTTCGCTCTCGCGGGACAGCCTCGTCGTTGCGAAGGCGACGGCTTCGCCCGTCGATCCCTGCCAGCCGCAGTCCGCGACGATTCGCGTCGATGGGTCCGCGGTACGGGACGAGAACGGCCTGGCCGGCGGTTCCTTCGTCATCCGGACGGAAGGGCTCCGCTTCACGAAGTCGCTCGGCGAGTCGCTGCCCCAGGAACTCGCCCGGGCATATCGCGATCTTTCCCCTCGGGGCTCCTTCGACGTGCAGGAGGCCAGGTTGACGATCTCGGGGACCCCCTCCGGCGGAAGACTCGTCGAGTTCGCAGGCCAGGCAGGCCTCAGGACGTGCGGTCTGCGTGCGGCCGGTACGGCAGTGGAATTGGCCGGCGACCTGGAGATCGAGGGCGCGTACGATACGAAAGGGGGGCTGTCGCGCGGGAGGGTGGCCCTGGCCGGCGAGCGCCTCGTGGTCAAGGGCCGGACGATCTCCGGCGCGACGGCCGAGGCCGTCTACGATCCCGGCCCGAAGGCCTGGGCGGTCGATGATTTCCTGGGCGACTGCCACCGGGGCAAGGTCCTGGGCAGCCTGCGAGTGGGACGAGCCGAGACCGGAGACATCGAATACGTGATGCAGGCGGCGCTGAACCGGGTGGACGTGCAGGAATTCCTCCGGGAGGGCAGCGCGGCCCCCTCCGTCGAGGCGCCCTACAGCGGCGGTCTGATGAACGCCTCGCTGAGTCTCGGGGGACGGACCGGAGATCCTGCCTCGCGACGGGGCGTATGCCACGTCGATGTCGTGAACATGCGGGTCGGCAAGGTCTCTCCGTTGCGCAATCTGCTGTCGGTGCTCAGCCTCAACGAGCCGACGGACCATACATTCGATCAGATGCTCATCGACTCCTACATCCGGCAGGACATGCTGCTGATTCGCAAGCTCGACATGTCCGGACGGAACCTCGCGTTCACCGGATCGGGAACGATGGCCCTTTCCAACGGGCAGTTGCACCTGATGCTGACGGCTCGCGGTCAGCGGCTGGCCGTCGCGGAACCATCGGTGTTCCAGGCTCTCACGGAAGGGCTGGGCGGGGCCGTCGTTCGCATGGAGGTCACGGGCAGCTCGAGCAACCCCGTCGTTCAGACCAAGACCCTGCCCGTCATCGAAGACTCACTGAGAATCCTCGGCGCGCCGGAGTAGACCCTGTTCCAGGCGGGGTGATTCGGATGGTGTCGCCGAGGGAGGACTCGGACGGATCGTCCGAAACGCGGCTCTTCCTGTGGTTGGAAGCGGCGACGGCAGACGCAGCGGTCCGGAATCCCCAGGGTCCCGGTCTGTGCGGGCAGAAATTGCGGCGCCCGGTTGCGTCCAGCGGCAAGTTGTTATATCATCACGCTTTCTGTATTTGGACAAGACAGACAGATAGTGGCAATCACCCAGCGTGTGCCGAGCAGGACAGAAAGGTTGCTGGATGGAAAAATATGTTTGCATACACGGACACTTCTATCAACCGCCGAGGGAGAACCCGTGGCTCGAGTATGTCGAGTTGCAGGACTCGGCCTATCCCTATCATGATTGGAACGCGAGAATCACGGAGGAGTGCTATCGGCAGAACGCCGCATCGAGGATTCTGGGCCCCGACAAGCGGATCATCGAAATCGTCAGCAATTACGAGAGCATCAGTTTCGATTTCGGCCCGACGCTCATGTACTGGCTGGAATCGCACGCGCCCGACGTGTATGAGATGGTCTTGGAGGCCGACAGACGGAGCTGCGAGAAGTTCTCCGGGCACGGCTGCGCCATGGCCCAGGCCTACAACCACATGGTTCTGCCGCTGGCCGACGCCAACGACAAGCATACCCAGGTGATCTGGGGCATCGAAGATTTCAAGATGCGGTTCCAGAGGGAGCCGGAAGGGATGTGGCTGCCGGAAACCGCGGTGGATCTGGCGTCTCTGGAGGTGCTGGTCGATCACGGAATCCAGTTCACGATCCTGGCGCCCCGACAGGCCAAGCGGACCCGTCGGCTCAGCGGGTCCCGCCGCTGGAGAGATGTCAACGAGGGCGATCTCGACACGAGCGTGCCGTATCTGTGCATGCTGCCTTCCGGCCGGCAGATCGCGATCTTCTTCTACAATGGGCCGGTCTCGCACGGGATCGCCTACGGCGGCCTCCTCCACAGCGGGGAGAATTTCGCCGTGCGGATGACCAACTCGTTTCCCAACGACGGCGAGCAGCCGGCCCGCCTGGTTCACGTGGCCACCGACGGCGAATCCTTCGGCCACCATCACCATCACGGCGACATGGCGCTGGCCTACTGCCTGCATCACATCGCCGCCAACAGCCTCGCCAAGATCACGGTCTATGGCGAGTTCCTCGCAAAGTTTCCGCCGGACCACGAGGTCGAGATCTGGGAGAACAGTTCCTGGAGCTGCGTCCACGGCGTCGAGCGATGGAGGAGCAACTGCGGTTGCGCCGCGGACCAGTCCCGCTCGGGCCAGCAGCAGTGGCGGGCGCCGTTGCGGGAGGCCCTCGATTGGCTTCGCGATCGGATCGGCGGCGTCTTCCAGGACCGCATGGCCGCCTACCACGTCGATCCGTGGCAGGTCCGCAACGATTACATCCGTGTGGTCAACGACCGCTCCATGAAGAACGTCAACGACTTCATGGCCAAGACCGCGGGCAAGACGCTGGAGCATCACGACAAGGTGATCTTCCTGAAACTGCTCGAAATGCAGCGCAACGCGATGCTGATGTACACGAGCTGCGGGTGGTTCTTCGACAACATTTCGGGCATCGAGACCGTGCAGGTGATGATGTACGCCTCGCGGGCGATGCAGCTCTGTCATGAGGTTCAGAACTGGAACCTGGAGCCCGACTTCAAGAACATGCTGATGAGCGCGCCGACGAACCGCCGGCCTTTCGTCAACGGCAAGGAGGTCTACGAGGCCTACGTCGAGCCGGCGCGGGTCGATCTGCACCGCGTGGGGGCGCACTTCGCGCTGAGCTCGGTCTTTGAGGAATCGTCGGAAGAGAAACGCGACATTTACTGTTATTCTGCGACGATCGAGGATTTCGAGCACGTCGAAGCGGGCGTCCAGGTCCTCACGACCAACCGCACGAAGATCCGCTCGAACATCACGCTCGAAGAGTACGCGGTCGACTCGGCGGTGCTCTATCTGGGCGACCATCACCTGTTCGCCTCGGTGCAGGGGCGCATGGCCGACGACCAGTTCAAGCGGATTCGCCAGGAGCTGGTCAAGGCCTTCAAAAAGGGCGACAGCAACGAGGTCATGCGTCTGATGAACGTGGCCTTCGACAGCAAGAACTACTCGCTGACCCACCTGTTCAAAGACCAGCAGCGGCAGATCCTCAACGGACTTCTGGAGAGCACGTGGGAGGAGATCGAGAGTTCGTTCCGGCATATCTACGAGCACAACTACGCGATCATGGCGATGATCCGGAACATGAACATGCCGCTGCCCAAAGCTCTGTCGGCCCCGGCCGAGTTCATCCTGAACGAGGACATCTGCAGTGCGATCCAGGCCGACCGCATCGACCTGAACCGGCTGCGCGACCTGGCCGAGGAGGCCGAACGTCTGTCGTTGACCCTCGACCGGGAGCGTCTGAGTTTCGAGGGCAGCCACAAGATCAACAACCTGGCCAGCATCTGGGAGGGCTGTCCCGAGGATATCGACTTGTTGTGGTCGATCGAGAAGGGCCTGGAGATTCTGCGGGGGCTCACGCCGGAGATGGACCTGCAGCACGCGCAGAACGTGTTTTTTACGATCGCCAAGCACAAGTATCCGGAGATGAAGAAACGAGCGGCCGCCGCGGACCAGAAAGCGGCCAGTTGGGTCGAGCATTTCGGGCACCTGGCCCAGCGGCTCGCATTGGCGATCCCCTGAGGAGTTTACGATTTGCCATTTACGATTTTCGATTTAGAATTTGCCGCTGCGTGCGTCGGTTCCCATCGTGAGGGCGGCGGCAAATAGTAAATGGCAAATAGAAAATAGCAAATGCTAAGACGACGATCCAGCGGCATCCTGATGCACATCACCTCCTTGCCTTCGAGGTATGGCATCGGCGATTTCGGGCCCCAGGCGTACAAGTTCGCCGACTTCCTCAAGGCCGGCGGACAGAACTATTGGCAGGTCCTGCCGCTGAATCGCACGACGGCGTTGAAGGGGCACTCGCCCTACAGCGCGGTCTCTGCGTTCGCGGGCGATCCGCTGCTGATCAGTCCCGACCTGCTGTACCGCGACGGACTCCTGCGAAAAGCCGACTTGGCCGAGGTGCCGCGGTTCGCCGCGGACGTGGTGGACTACGCCAAGGCCGCTGCCTGCAAGGGCAAGCTGCTCGACGCCGCATTCGCGAGGTTCCAGAGCGGTCCGAAACCGGGGGATTACGATCTGTTCTTGCAGGACTCCCGCGACTGGCTGGAGCCATTCGCGATGTTCTCGGCCGCCAGGGGCCGGTCCAAGGGCCGGCTCTGGTGCGACTGGCCGGCGGGCCTGCGGGACCGCAAGGCCAGGGACCTGGAGTCCGCCGCACAGGAACTGAGCGAGCCGATCGAGCGGGAGCGATTCTTCCAGTACTTCTTCTACCGTCAGTACCTGGCTCTCAAGCGATACTGCAACGAACGCGGCATCCAGGTGACGGGCGACATTCCGATCTACGTTGCCTACGACAGCGCCGACGTCTGGTCGCATCCGGATCTGTTCAAGCTGACGCGGGACAAGCGGCCGCACTTCGTCGCGGGGGTGCCGCCGGACTATTTCAGCAAGACCGGCCAGCTCTGGGGCAACCCGGTCTACGACTGGAAGCGGCTCGAAGAGACCCGCTTCGCCTGGTGGACGCGGCGGATGAAGCACAACCTGATGTTGTTCGATTTCGTCCGCATCGACCACTTCCGCGGTTTTGTCGCCTATTGGGAGGTGCCCGCCAGCCACAAGACCGCCATACACGGCAAGTGGGTGCAGGTCCCGCACGAGGCGTTCTTCGATGAGTTGTTCCGCCAGATCCCGTTCGGCGCGATTTTCGCGGAGGATCTCGGGCTCATCACCGCCGACGTTCGGGAGGCCGTCGCCAGGAACAACTTCCCTCGCATCGTCGTGCTGCACTTCGCCTTCGATGGGGACCCGGCCCGTAATCCGTACCTGCCGCACAACTACACCGAAAACCTCATCGTCTACACCGGCACCCACGACAACAACACGACTCGCGGCTGGTTCGAGAAGGACGCTTCGCCGCAGACCCGTCGGAACCTGTTCGACTACCTCGGGCACAAGGTCCCGGCGTCGCAGGTCCCGTGGCAACTGATGCGCGTGGCCATGGGCTCGGTGGCGAGAATCGCTGTCATTCCGATGCAGGACGTGCTGGGCCTGGGCGCCGCGGCGCGGATGAACCTCCCGGCCAAGCCCAAGGGGAACTGGCAATGGCGGATGCGGTCCGGCCAGACCACGCCGAGATTGGCACAGAAGCTGCGGAAGCTCACCGCCGCGTACGGGCGTACATAGGCGGCGCGCCTGTCCGCAAAACGCCGGCGCACCCGGTAAGTCTCAAGTTGGCAGTCTGAAGCAAGAGCTCCCACGCGAGGATTCCCTTCCTGCCTTCTGATTTCGCACCTCACACTTCAAACTGGACAGTGCCATGTTCTGGCCTGTCTTCGTGGCGGGATAGTCAACCCGTTTCCCGTTCCATTCTCGTCTGACACAGTTGGGTTGACAGTTCAATCCAACGATCTACCAGGGTACGGAGGCGACCGTAGTTCTTCACC
>DATIKY010000273.1:0-47829 GCA_035476995.1 Sedimentisphaerales bacterium
GGCCGCCTCAGTCGGCCGCAAGGCCTTCTGACACTCACGATCAGTGCCAACACTTGGATCAAAACGCGCCTGTTACAGATCCTCAATCAAATCCCAGCCAACGTCTGACCCGTCCATGTTTATGCAACGTTAGGGTCAAGTTTGAAGTCGGAATCGGAACGGGAAGGACTGAACGGTCCCCCCTTCCCGCTTGACAGATGACACTTCCCCCTGCAAACTTCCGCGATATGCCCTGACGGGCACACTACGAACGGGCCGAACTGGATTATGCCGTTGCCGGAGGCAGGCCGGCGGCGCGTTTGGCGGATTCGACGGTGTTGTACAGGAGCATGGTGATCGTCATGGGGCCGACGCCGCCGGGGACGGGGGTGATGAGCGAGGCCTTCTCCTTGACGGCCTCGAAATCGACGTCGCCGACCAGGCGGTAGCCCTTCTGCTTCGTCGCGTCCTCCACGCGGTTGACGCCCACGTCGATCACCACGACGCCGTCCTTCACCATGTCGGCGGTAATCGTGTTGGGCCGGCCCGCCGCGGCGATGACGACATCGGCTTGTCGCGTGTACCGGCCGAGGTCTTGGGTTCGCGTGTGGCAGATCGTGACGGTCGCGTTGCCCATGCGGCTCTTCTGGATCAGGATGTTGGCGAGCGGCTTGCCGACGATGTTGCTGCGGCCGACAATCACGACATGCGCCCCGTCGATGGTCACGCCGCTTCGCAGGAGCAGTTGTACCACTCCGTGGGGCGTGCAGGGCAGGAACGCCTTCTCCCCCACGACCATCTTTCCGACGTTGACCGGGTGAAATCCATCGACATCCTTCTCCGGATCGATGGCCAGGAGCACCTCGGATTCGCTGATATGGCGAGGCAGCGGCAGTTGAACCAGGATGCCGTTGATTTTCGGGTCGCGGTTCATCCGCCGGACGAGGGCCAGAAGCTCCTCCTGGGATGTCCTGGCGGGCAGATGGTTGTGATCGGAATAGATGCCGACTTCGTCGCAGGCCCGCTCCTTGCCGGTCACATAGGAGACCGACGCGGGATCATCCCCGACCAGGATCACGCCCAGCCCCGGCGTCACGCCGCGTTCTTTGAGCGTCGCGACCTCGTCCTTGAGTTCGGCCCGGATACCGGCCGCCACCTGTTTTCCGTCGATGATTCGTGCGGTCATTTCATTCCATTTACTATTTGCGATTTACTATTTACGATTGAGCAACTCCGTGCCCCTCGTCGCGTCCAAATAGTAAATAGCAAATAGTAAACCGTCAATTAAAACAGCCCGTGGACCTTGCCTGTCTCGACGTCGACATCAATCCGGCGGAAGGCCGGGTCGGAGCCGGTGCCGGGCATCAGCTTGATCGCGCCGGCCATCGGGACGACGAAGCCCGCGCCCTTGTAGACCAGGATGTCGCTGATCGGAAGGGTCCAGCCTCTGGGCCGGCCTTTGAGGTTCGGGTCGTGCGAGAGGCTCTGCTGCGTCTTGGCCATGCAGGTGCCCAGCGTGGTCCCAAGCGATTCCGCTTCGAGACGCTTGGCCTTCTCCAGGGCTTCGTCGGTGTAGCAAACTCCGTCGGCGCCGTAGATTTCCTTGGCGATCAGCTCGATCCGCTTCCGCAGGGGCATCTTCATGTCGTACAGGAACTGGAAGTCGTTCTTCTCGGCGCACGTCTCGATCACCGCTTCCGCCAACTCGACGGCGCCCTCGCCGCCTTTGAGCCAGTGGTCGGAGGTGACCGCGCGGGCCCCGCCGGCTTCGGCGATCCTCCGAACGATGGCGATCTCGGCGTCGGTATCGGTCTTGAACCGGTTCAGGCAGACGACCGGCCGGACGCCGCTCTTCCTGACGATGTCGATGTGGGCAAGGAGGTTCTCGCAGCCCTTCTCGACGAGGGCCAGGTTCTCACTGGTGTACGCGGTATCCAGCGGCACGCCCGGCTTGACGGCCGGGCCGCCGCCGTGGGTCTTGAGGGCGCGAATCGTCGCGACGAGCACGACCGCGTCCGGCTTGAGACCCGACATGCGGCACTTGAGGTTCCAGAACTTCTCGTAGCCGATGTCCGACGCGAAGCCGCTCTCGGTGATGTGGTAGTCGGCCAGCTTGGCACCGAGCCGGTCGGCAATGATCGAGCTTTGCCCGATGGCGATATTGGCGAAGGGCCCCGCATGGACGAACACAGGCTGGCCTTCGATGGTCTGGACGAGGTTGGGATTGATGGCGTCCAGGAGCCAGGCGGTCATGGCGCCGTCGACTTCCAGGTCGCCGGTCGTGACCTCTTTGGCGTTTCGACTGTAGGCGACCACCATCCGGCCGATCCGCTGGCGCAGATCCTTCAGGTCGCGCGCGACCGCGAGGATCGCCATCACCTCGCTGGCGACGGTCATCCGGAAGCCCGAATCCATCTCGAACCCGTCCATCTTCTCGCCCAGCCCGATGCGGATATTGCGAAGGGACTGGGCGCAGAAGTCCATCACCCAGCCGATCTGGATGCGATTAGGATCGATGTCCAGGCGTTTGAGCCTGCTCTTGGCCAGGCGAGCGTCGTCGTAGTTCCGCTCGTGCTGGAGCCTGGCGGTCAGGGCGACCATCGCAAGATTGTGTGCGTTGGTCACACAGTCGAGGTCGCCCGTCAGGCGGATGGAGATAGGCGTCAGGGGCACGCACTGAGCCAGCCCCCCACCGGCGGCGGAGCCCTTGATGTTGAACGTCGGGGCGCTGCTGGGCTGACGGATGGCTCCGCAGACGCGCTTGCCGAGCCGGCCGAGCCCCTGGATCAGGCCAATGGTCGTGGTCGTCTTGCCCTCACCCAACGGCGTCGGGGTGATCGCGGTCACATCGACGTACTTGGCGATCGGACCGTCGGCCAGGCGGGTCAGGACCTTCTGGTAGTCCACCTTCGCCAGCTTGTTTCCGTACGGGATCAGCTCGTCGTCCCGCAAGCCCATCTCGCCGGCCAGACGCTGAATGGGTTTCATGCGTTCTTCGGCCGCCTCGGCGATCTGCCAATCCTGCATTGAACGGGGGTCAAGATTCATCGGCCCACACCTGCCCAAGAGACTTCAATCATCACAAAACAGCTCACCAGAGTATTATCGTTGAAAACCGGCAAAATGGGTAATCCCGCAGGGCTGTTTTTTGTCACTATTCTGCTATTTGGCCCGATTTTGAAGTCAATAATGGGGTCTTAGTCCCTGGGTAGAGCCTAGTTTTTGTGGCAAGACGGACCCTTGCCCGCTACTGTCGGGTTTGGCCAAGCTGCCAAGGACGCCAGGAGAAGCCCAACGAGATTGGCTCCAGCCTGTTCAAGCCGGACGGGATTTGCCTGGTTCCGACCGGCGCGGATCGTTATGATCTTAGGCTTGGGACGCCGGGAAACGTCGCGGCGTCGGGACGAGAAGAAGGCTGGACCAAAGGAGGTATTGCCATGAAGAGCTTCCCAAAGATTTGGGCGTCGGGTCTGTTGGCGATCTGTCTGCTGTGCAGCACGAGCCAGGCCGCGGGCCTGGACGACCTGGCCCGCATCCGCAATGGCGTCAAGACCAAGCGAGTCAGCAGCTACGACCGTTCCGGCGGCAACAACGACCGGTTCGAGAGCATCCCTGACGGCCAGACCCGCGAGCTGTTCAACGTGCGGGGCGCCGGGATCATCAATCACATCTGGATCACGATCGCCCCGCCGCCGGAGCGTCTGAGCCGAAACGACATCATCGTACGCATGTTCTGGGACGGGAACGCCTTTCCGTCGGTGGAGTCGCCGATCGGCCCGTTCTTCGGACAGGGCTGGAACGAGAGCTATCCGTTCGTAAGCCTGCCGTTGGCGGCCGGGCCGGTCGATGGCCGGGGCATGGTTTCCTACTTCTCCATGCCGTTCGCCAAGGGCGCCCGGATCGAGGTCGAGAACCAGACCGGGCGGGCTATCGATGCGTTCTACTACTACATCGATTACGTCGAGGTCGAGAAGCTCCCGGAGGACATGGGCCGGTTCTGTGCCTGGTACAATCACGAACTGACCGAGGCCCTGCCCGACGGTGAGAACGAGTGGGGCACGCTGGGACCGCAGGGCAACAACCCCGACGGCAAGGGCAACTACCTCTTCGCGGACATCAAAGGCAAAGGCCATTACGTCGGCGTCAACTACTACGTCCACAGCCCATCGCCGATGTGGTATGGCGAAGGCGACGACATGATCTACATCGACAACGACGAGACCCGCACCCTGTACGGCACCGGCACCGAGGACTACTTCAACACGTCCTGGTGCCCCAAGACGCTCTACACCCATCCGTATTACGGTTATGCCCGCGTCAACGACAACGTGGGCTGGCTCGGTCGCACCCACGTCTATCGCTTCCACATCGTCGATCCGATCTACTTCGACAAGTCGCTCAAGGTCACCATTGAGCACGGCCACAACAACTGCATGACGCTGGACCTGGCCAGCGTGGCGTATTGGTACCAGGAGGTGCCGCTGACGAAACTGCCTCCCATCCCGAACAAGGAGGCCCGCAAACCCAAGTCCTTCATCAACGAGTCCGACATGCACAGGTGGCGCGACGCCTGGCGCAAAGCCCACGGCGGCGGCGATCAGCTCTGGGGCAACGAGCGATAAGAAGAGAGTGATTTGAGATCGTCGGAGCGGATCTGGCGGTCAATCCACGACCGTCAGATCCATTTCGACAGAGCGTTCGCTGCAATAGGCCCGGATCCGTTCGATCATGATCCGTCCGTACTGCTTGGCCTTGGTCTGGCCGACGCCTTTGACGTCCAGGAAGCGATCCACATTTGAGGGACGCTTGCGGGCCATGTCCCGCAGGGCGGCGTCGCCGAAGATGACGAACGCCGGGACGCCTCGTTCGCGTGCGAGGGTCGCCCGCACCTTACGCAGGGCATCAAACAGGCCCTTGTCAACGCCCTGCCACGCATCCGTCACGACTTTGGCCTTGCGTTCGCGTTCAGGCTTCTTCGTCGGGCACAACAATCGAGGAGCAACCTCTGCCCTGAGAACTCGTCGCCCCTCGTTCGTGACGGAAAGCACATTATACTCGCCGACCTTCTCCAGGAACCCTTGGCCGGCAAGCTGTTCGATCCAATCGTGAACAGATCGCGAATCATAGTCGCGAAGCAGCCCGTACGTCGTGAGGTTGTCGTGGCCATTTTCGAGAATCCGCTGATCGCGGGAGCCGGTGAGGACCAGAGCCGTGTAGCCTCCTCCGAAACGTTGGCCGAGCCGCAGGACGCACGAGAGGATCTTCTGGGCAATGACCAGCGAATCGTCCATCGAGTCGACTTCGCCCAGGCAAACGTCGCACGCGCCGCACTCGCCTTTGTCGAGAGACTGGCCGAAGTAGTTCAGGATGGCCCTGCGACGGCAGATCCCCTCCGTGCAGTAGCTGTACATCCGGCTCAGTTTCGACACCGCGATCTCCATGGCCTTGGGGTCCATGTCTCGCATGAGGCTCTTCCACGTGCCGTAGTCACCGCCGGAGTAGAACAGACAGCACTCGGCTTCGAGGCCGTCGCGTCCGGCCCGCCCGCTCTCCTGCTGGTAGTGCTCCAGCGACTTGGGCATGCCCGCGTGGATCACGTAGCGGACGTTGGACTTGTCGATCCCCATGCCGAACGCGATGGTCGCAACGATGATGTCGACCTTCTCGTTGAGGAAATCCTCCTGGTTCCTCTTGCGGGTCTCATCGGGCAGGCCGGCATGGTACGGAGCCACCTGGAGCCCCTTGATCGTCAGGGCTGCGGCCATTTCCTCGACGTCCTTTCGCCGGATGCAGTAGACGATTCCCGACTCGTCGCGGTGACGGTCGACAACTTCGCTCACCTGCTTGACGATCCGATTCTTCGCCTGGACCTTGTAGATCAGGTTAGGCCGGTCGAACGAGCCGACCAGCATGCCAGGGTCCTTGAGCGACAACTGCTGGGCGATGTCGTGCCGGACTTGTTCGGTCGCGGTGGCGGTGTACGCGCCGATCGGCACGTCGGGGAAGATCTTCCGCAGCGAGCCAAGCTGGCGATACTCCGGCCGGAAGTCGTGCCCCCACATGCTGATGCAATGGGCCTCATCGATGGCGATGAACGACAGATCGAGCCGTTGGAGGAACTTGATGAACGAATCCGAGACCAGCCGCTCGGGCGACATGTAGAGGAGCTTGAGTTCGCGTTTGCGGATCAGTTCCAGGGCCTTTTCCCGCTCCTCGGGCGTCAGCGAACTGTCGATCCTCGCCGCCGGCACGCCGCACTCGGTCAGGGTGTCCACCTGATCCTTCATCAGAGAGATCAAAGGCGAAACCACCACCGCCAACCCGGACGACAGAACCGCCGGAACTTGAAAGCACAGGGATTTCCCGCCGCCGGTGGGCAGAACGACGATCACGTCCCGGCGATGGCAGAGATGATCCATCGCCTCCTTCTGCAAGGGGCGAAACTCCTTGTATCCCCAGTACTTTTCTACTGTCTCCGCGAGCCGTTCGATCAAGATCTACTGTCTCCTAAGACCTCCAAGGGCCGCTGGATTATACACCCGAACTTCCCTGCCGACCAGATCCCTTCTGCCAAATCGACAGGAGTCCGACGCCGGACACCTCGTTTTTGGCCCCGTGGGACGGGATTCGATTCTCTCTGGGCACTGGTATGCATTTTGCACAATTCCCAGCCGCAGACGTATAGATGCATAAACGAGAACCCTGGTTGAAGGGGGCTAGGCCTATGTTTGGACTGGTGAACAACCTCAAGACGACCTTGTTGATGGGCACGCTGATGGGTTTGTGTCTGGGCATCGGCTACCTGATCGGCGGCCCGAATGCGATGGTCTACGCCTTCATGTTCGGCGGCCTGATGAACCTGTTCGCCTTTTTCTTCAGCGACAAGATCGCCCTGGCGACGATGCGGGCCCAGCAGATCGGCCCCGACGACGACCCGGCCTTGTGGGAACTGGTCGAGCAGCTCTCTCGACGAGCGGGCTTGCCGATGCCGCGCGTGTTTGTCTCTCCGGCGGCGGCGCCCAACGCCTTCGCCACCGGTCGCAGCCCCAGACACAGCGCGGTCTGTGTCACCGTCGGCCTGCGCCGGATGCTGGCCGACACGGAACTGCGAGGGGTGCTGGCCCACGAGCTGGCGCACATCAAGAACCGCGACATTCTGATCGGCACGATCGCGGCCATCATGGCCGGCGCGGTAACCCTCGTGGCCCGCCTGGCGTTCTTCACCGGCGGCGGCGATCGTCGCGGCAATCCCTTGATCGCAATCCTGATGATGGTCCTGGCGCCGATCGCGGCGGTCATCATTCAGATGGCGATCAGCCGCTCGCGCGAATACGAAGCGGACCGATTGGGGGCCGAACTGGCGCAGGATCCAAGAGGTCTGGCGCGATCGCTTCAGAAACTGGAGGCGGCCAATCAACGCATTCCGCTCCCGGTGCCGGAGACGCAGAGCAGTCTCTTCATCGTCCAGCCCTTGACGGGCGGTTTCGGCAAGCTGTTCAGTACTCACCCGCCTACCGCCGAACGAGTCGCCCGGCTGATGGCGATGGAACGAAGGAACTGATGCCGCGCCGTCTGCCGTCGGTTCACTTGCCGATGCAATAGAGGCTCTGGGCGGTCCGCACGAACAGGCGGCCGCCGGAGATGGCGATCGACGCCTGGATGTCGGGCTCCTTGATCTGAGTCTCGAAGATCACCTTGAACGCATCGCCTCCGGCCTGGAGCACGGCGAGATGGCCCGCTTCGCTGAGCAGGAAGATCTTGCCGTCGGCGCCGGTGGGAGAAGACCACCACGCGCCCTGGCCCGGGACTCTGCCTTGCCAGAACACCTTTCCAGTCGCGGGGTCCAGGCACGTCACGGTCTTTCGCTTCAGACCGTCGAAGACGTAGAGCCGTCCGTCGTAGAACAAGGGTGTACTGGCATCGGAAGCCGCCGCGCCGAACTCCCAGAGGATTCGCCCCGTGGCGAGCGCATCTTGCACTTGCTCTGCGGGCGGCTGGAGCGCGAAAACCGCTTCGTGTTTGTGTCGCGAGCCGAAGATCAGGCCCTGCCCCGTCACCAGCGACGGGATGACGCGAGAGTCGCGGACTTTCTCCGTCCAGTATTCGAACCGCCACAGCTCCCGCCCGGTGGCGGGGTCGTGGGCGGTAATGAAGTCGCCGCCGGTGAGCAGCAATTCGGCTTTGCCGTCGCGAACAAATGGCACCGGAGTGGAATACGTCTCCATCCCCTCGTCGAACGCGTTGGTTTTTCGCTGCTGTTTCCACAGGTCCCGACCCGTCTTGGGGTCGATGGCCAGGAAGAACGAATCCAGCGGCTCGCTCGCCGGCGGGTCTCGATAGGGCTTGTCCCGGCGAATCACCGTGACAAACAACTTGCCGTCGTAGAGCAAGGGGCTGTTGCTGTAGCCGAACTGCAGGGCCAGATTGCCGAATTCCTTCTCGATGCCGCGGGACCAAAGCTCCTTGCCTTCGTAGTCGAACGCGACCAGTGTACCGTCGCCGTAGAGGAAGAACACCCAGTCTCCGTCCGCCGCAGGAGAGGGCGAGGCCATGTTGTTCCGAGGGAACCGCCGCGGGTCGGACCCCACGTCCTTCCGCCAGAGGACCTTTCCGCTCGCAGCGTCCAGACACAGAGCTACATACTGGGGCGTGCCCTTGACCGTCGAAGTCACGAACACCCTGCCTTTGGAAATGACCGGCGTCGCGCCGCTCGGCCCGGGCAGTGGAGTCACCCAGGCGATTCCTTCGGTATCGCTCCACGAAGTCGGAACGCCCTGCTCATCCGTGGAACCGTTGAAGAACGGCCCCCGCCATTGCGGCCAATCCGTCGCAACCGCCGGCAACGAAACGGCTAGAATCAAACCAAGAGAGAACATAAGACGCTGCATGTCTGTCATCCACTGAACTTGTGCGTGATTCGAAAAGAATGGTGCGCACGGCACACCCTACATACTATATCTCTGTCCACTTTCCCGGAACGGGGATCGGATAGCGTCCCTCGGCGTTCGCCTGGAGCGGTGAGGGGCTGTCCATGGTGAAGTCCACGTTCTCGCAGAACTTGAAGTTCGACGCCAGCATCTCGTCCCAGGTGATGATCCGGCCCATGTGGATCGCGGCGCGACCCATGATCGAAGCGAGGTTCGTGTAGGCAGCGCGCTCGACCTCGTTGTGCGGCCGGTTTTCGCGGATCGCGGTCAGCAGCGTATCCCATTCGACCTGGTAGGGACTCATTCTCTCGTTCTCCGGCCGCCAGGCGACGTTGTCCTTGGCGCACCGCTGGTCCTTGTACGTGTGTACGGTCGGAGCGTGGATGTTGCCGGAGAATTGGCCTGCGCACCTGGTCCCATGGACCCACGTGGCGAACTCGTTGTGGCAGCCCGCCTGGTTGCGGCTGTTGACCAGGGCCTTGGTCCCGTCGGGGAAGGTGTACTCGATGGCGTAGGTGTGCAGGTTCTGGCTGCAATCGGCGCTGCCCGGCTCGACGCCGCCCAGACCCTCGGCGCTGATCGGCCAGGCGTCCTTGATCCAGCAGCACTCGTCCACCTGGTGAATCATCATCTCGATGAACCAGGCCGAGGAGGTCCAGATGAAGAAGTACGGCCGACGGATCTGCCAGAGCAGCTCGCTCTCAGGCCCCTGATAGGGTCCCATCCTTGCGCCCCCGTCCATGCGATAGGCCCGGATCAATTGGATGTCGCCCAAGGCCCCTTCACGGATCTTCCGAATCATCGCCTGGCGGGAGGCGGAGTGCCGGCACATCAGGCCGCAACCGATCTTGAGATTTCTGGCCTCGGCCTCTTGGCCGAGACACAAGATCTCCTTGGTTCCGCCCGGGTCCGGGGCGAACGACTTCTCGATGAACGCGTTGACGCCCCTGGCGACCGCGTACTTCAGATGGGCCGGGCGAAACACCGAATGGGTCGCCTGGATCAGGACGTCGCGTCCGGGCCGCAGGCAATCGATCGCCTTGCGATAGGCGCCGAATCCGACGAACCTCCGCTCCGGCGGCACATCGACCTGCGAGGCGAATTGCTCGGTCAGGGCCTTGTGTGAGTTCGTCAGGCGGTTCTCGAAGACGTCGGCCATGGCGACCAGCTTCGTCGGACCGGTCTGGGAGGAAAGGGCATTGGCGGCGGCCCCGCTGCCGCGCCCGCCGCAACCGACCAGGGCCAGGCGGATCGTGTTGTCTTCGCCGGCGTAGGCCCGAGACAACATCGTGACGGCCAGCGTTGAACCCGCCACCGCCTTGCCGCTGTTGGCCAGGAACTCCCGGCGAGAGGTTTGATCGGACGCGGTCTTCACCTGCTGCTGATTCTGGCGACTCATGCTGCACCCCTAAAAGCGACTGTTTTCGGTTGTAGTCTGAACCCGTCTGTACGATTCGGCGCCGACCTTTGAGAGATAGACGCCGTTCTGTTCCGAAACCGGCAATGACGGCCTGCGGGCCCGGTCTCCAGG
Source organism: Sedimentisphaerales bacterium (assembly GCA_035476995.1). Taxonomy (GTDB): domain Bacteria; phylum Planctomycetota; class Phycisphaerae; order Sedimentisphaerales; family Anaerobacaceae; genus PLanc-01. The sequence continues at coordinate 10,438 of DATIKY010000273.1, forward strand.
ATCGTGATGTTTTCGAGCGTGATGTGGTGCGATGGGGTCTCGAACGACCCGCCGTCGTCGATGTTGATCCCGTTGCCGGCATAGCCCTCGACCTGGATGTTCCGCAGGACGACATGGCTGCAATCGGCCAGGTGAAACGCCTGTCCGCCGCTGCCTCGAAAGACCGGCGGCGCATTCGGATCGGCGCCTTGAATCACGATCGGAGCCCCTTGCGTCCCAGCGAGATCGGACACATACAGGCCGCCCTGATAGACGCCCGGACTCAGCAGCACCGTCATGCCGGGCGCGACGTGAGCCAGGATCGCTCGCAGCTCGATAGTGTCCGCGACGCGAATCTCTTCGGCCTGTGCGAGGGACGCGAGGACGCATATCATTCCGATGTAGAGAGTTACGGCATCATGTCGCATTTCATCACCTTGAAGCCGCCAGTTCATCGGCCCCGATATCCGGCCTGGCGTCCCGTTTCTGTCCGTCGATATCTGTATCGGGGGCTTCGGCGATCGCTTCGCCTCTGTCAACGATCTCGGACGCCGCTTTCGCCAGATGGAGATTGCCGCCGACTGGGTCCACAAGAACGTTCGACACATCCCGAAGCAGATTGCCGAGAAACCGAATCTCGCTGTCGGACTCGTTGCTCATCGCCCGACCGCTAAACAGGTTGTTGGCGACGATCAGTCCATCGTTGTCGAAGACCGTGCGCATCAGGCGGCCTTTGGAACTCTCGGGGTCGTGGATCGAATTGTGCAGAATCCGGCAATCCTTCGTGTAGACGGTCACGATTCCCGCTTCGGGAGCCCTCGTGATGAAGTTGTTGCGGGCGACGCATCGCATGCAATGGAGTTCGACATTGTCCGCGCGGTGGGCGTTGCCCAACTGGAGCCCGACGTCGCAGTCGATGATGATGTTCCGCTCGATCAGACAGTCCTGCGAATCGAACCACAGGAAGATCGCGCCCCGGCCTTCGCCCGTCCGGCCCTGGATGCCGACGAACACGTTGTCGCTGATGACCCAGTCCTTGGCGTACATCACGTCGATCCCTGCGACGTAGTTGCCCTGGGCGATGTCGCCCGGGTCGTCGGCCAGTTGCTTGGGCCGGTCGTTGTAGAACAGGCAATACTCGATCCGGCAGCCTTTCGGACGCATGGTTTCGCGGCCCGCATCGGGGACCTTCACGCCCTTGACGCCCCGCTGCCAGATGTTGTGGATGATGCAGTTGCGGATCGTCAGCCGCTGGACGTTGGAATCCGAGTTGATTTTGAAGCCGTTGAAACGAATGTTCTGGATGGTCAGGTCGGCGATCGTCACGTCGGAACAGCCCCGCACGCCGACCAGCTCGCCGTGCATGCTCTGGACGCCATCGAGGACTACTCTCTCCCTCCGGCCCGACGCGCCCCGCAGGGTCACGCGGTCGGCTCGGATCTCGATATAGCGAGGCATCAGGTAGTGCCCCTCCGCGACGAGGATCGTCTGGCCGGGCCGGACCTGCTCGACGGCCCGAACGAGTCCCTCCACGGTCGAGACCTCGACCACGTCTCCCGTCGCAGGCGGCAGAGCCGGCGCCTGGGGGAACCAGTCCTGCATCGGAGGAGTCAGAGCGGCCCGCGACGCGCAACAAAGCGACAAGGCAAGGCAGAGACAGCCTGCCGTCGTGTTGCGAAGAAACCAGCCCCATCTGACTGTGTATCTATCCAAGCTTTGTATCCTTCCATATGATCCGCCCCAGTGTAGGGCAATTCGATGAACGAATCAACCCTATGGACAGTAAAGCCCTACATGCTATGATGGCGGCCCTGACATCAGCGACGTGCTGACAGGACCAGAAGGACCAGCGGATGTGAGGAGAGAATCGCATGGGAACGATTGCAGAAGGCGTCAGACAAGCCATCGACAACTGCCTGAAGGTCCAGAAAGATGAAACGCTGGTCGTCATCACAGACAAAGAGACGCTCGAGATCGGCTCGGCATTGCGGGAAGCCGCGGAGAAAAGAGCGGGCATACCCGTCCAGTTCTTCATCATGGAGGATTTCGGCGCCCGGCCGATTCCGTTCCCGGACGTGATCAACGAGGCCCTGCTGGCCGCGGACGTCAGCATCTACGCCGCGCAAGGGGCCAAGGGCGAACTCCAGACCTTCCGCCGGCCTATGCTCGGCGCGATCGACGCGAATCCCCGCCTCCGCCACGCGCACATGATCGGGATTACGCCCCAGATCATGAGCGACGGAATGTGCAGCGACTACAAGGAGATTCAGCGGATCAGCAGGCTGGTCTACGAGAAGGTCAAGAACGCCCGCACGATCCGCGTGGTCACCGACAGGGGCTGCGACTTCACCGCCGAGTTCAGCCCGGACCTCCAGTGGATCATCAGCGACGGAGACATCCGCCCCAGGCACTGGAGCAACCTGCCCGACGGCGAGGTCTTCACGTGTCCCGCGACCCTCAACGGCCAGGTCGTCATCGACGGCTGCCTGGGCGATTTCTTCACCGAGAAATACGCGTCGATCGAGGAGACGCCGATCCGCGTTCAGGTCAAGGACGGCCGGGCGATCAAGGCCTCGCTCGAATGCAGGAACGACGACCTTCGGCGGGAGTACGGCCAGTACCTCTTCGAGAGCGACGAGAACAGCCACCGCGTAGGCGAGTTCGCGATCGGGACCAACACCGGTCTGACCCGCCTGATCTACAACCTGCTCCAGGACGAGAAGTTCCCCGGCATCCACATCGCCTTCGGCAGCTCGTACCCCACCAAGACCGGTGCCACGTGGGACAGCAAGACGCACGTGGACGGCGTGCTCAAGAGCCCGAGCATCTACGTGGACGGCGAGCCGATCATGATCCAAGGGACGTTCCGGCTCTGATGCCGCCGGCACGGCTGCATCGACGACAACGACCCGACGATCAAGGCCGGTTGAGGAACCACAGGACAAGATCGTAGACGCCGAAACCGACACAGGCCATGCCCGCGCCGGCGCAGACCAGAGCCGCCAGATTGATCGCGCCCGCGATGAATCCCCCTTCGAAGTAGGGCGAACCGGCCGACTTCTTCTGGATCGCCCGCCCCACGACCGCGATCGGATAGGCGACGGCCAGCACGCCCAGACCGGTGATGAAGCTGCGAAGCGGGTCCTTGAAGAGAGGGCCTTTCGGCGCAGGCAGAACCGCAACCACGACAAAACACGCCAGAGCGACGCAACCCGCCAGCCCCATCAAGATCAAAATGCCTTTGCGAATGAACGGCTCGGGCCGTCGGACGGTGTTGTTCGAATCCATCAATGCCACGCCCTCACATGCCCGCCCATAACCAATCTCCTTTCGACGCATCCCACGTCGCATGAACGCAGCGTACGGCGTTCTTTGACCACGAGGCTCCATGGTACCGTGGATCGGGGGCGATTTGAAGACCCTTCTGGCGGCAGGCACGCCGGTCATTTCACATCGTACGTCGCCTCGTTCACCGCACTCCACTGGCCCTTGTCCAGGACTCGCGCCTTGACGTGCGTGTTGCCGGTCAGGGGGATCGGGGCGGAATACCGCACGGCCGCAGAGGCTGTGCTCGGGTCGCCTTCGGAGCCGTCGGCCACCGCGACGAGTTTGGCGGAGATCAGGAAATCGGAGCTTGTCGCGCCCGCGTTCATCGCGTGGAGGGCCAGGAGGTTGACGCCGGGCCGGAACAAATCGATATGCGAGGAAATGTCGAAATCGACGAACGATACGGCCTCTGCATCCGAATGACTGCCTGTGGCGGACGAGTTCCACTGGGGAGTTCCCGTGAACCGGTCTCGGGCCACCTCGACGCCGTTGAGGTAGGCGACGAACCCATCGTCGCATCGCACCTTCAGGATCAGGCCCGCCAGATCGGCGAGACCCTCGGCGGTGAGGCTGAACGGTATCCGCACGTAGCAACTGGCGTTCAGGCCGTACATCAGACTCGATACGTCGATTTTGAACAGCGACTCGTAACCGGTGCTTCGCTCGAATCCGACGCCGCCGGAGCCGCCGATCCAGCCGGAATCGTCGAATGGCTCGCCGCTTCGCCATGCCTGGCCGATGTCGCTTCGGGGGATCAGCGCACGTTTGGCCGCCTCTTCGGGGACGAGGGCGTTTTCGACCGCTGGTTGAGCCGCGCTGCCGGGGACCCGGGGGTCGCTGCCGTCGAGCGTATAGTAGACCGTTCCCCTGGTGTTCGGATTGGTCATGGTCAGCACGTCGCCACGCGAAACTTGTCCGCCATGCTGAGGGGTTCCGTTGACGTGAAAGACCGGCGGATCGACCGTCGGGTAGAGCTTCCTGACCCTCAGGACGTTGATCAGCGCATAGGAGTTGGCGGTGTTGAGGATCGCGGGGAGGTAATTGTCGATGACGTTGTCCCGCTCGACCACCCAGGAGTCCTCCCGCGTGAAGTAGTAGTCGGGTCCATGCGGAGCAGGCGGATACATGTTGTGATTGACATCGGTCAATGGACTGGGTTGCTGAATCGCATTGCCATAGGGCGTCTTGAGCTGGACGTCGCCCCAGCGGGCGGACTCCGCGACGATGGCCTTGTCGATCCAGGATGCCAGGTCGCGATATCGATCCTGAGAGGCCGCGATGCTCAGAGCCCCGTCGTTGAAGCAGTGCTTGTACACCCGATCGGCGAATAGCAAGCGGAACTCGTGGCTGGTCCGCAATTTCTGAAAGACACCGCCGGCCCCGTTGGCGTTGTCGATACGCGAGGCCGCGCGGCCGTGATAATCCAGAACGATCTCCTGGTCCCAGACGAAGAAGTGGAACCGGCCGTCGCCGCTGACGGCGTTGACCGCTGCGTACCCGTTGTGGTGAGGCCAGTCCTCGGCGTCCGCATAGAAATGCAGCAGCATGTAATCCGCGAAGTTCTCGAGGTCCAGGTACTCCTGCATCTTGCGGTAGCCGGTCGGCGTCGAAGGATCGATAGCCATCATGGCGTTCCAGCGGGGTCCGGGGGCGGAGAGATCTTTGTTGATCTCCCAATCCTCCAGCCAGCCGCCCAGGTGGTCGGCGAAGAAATCTCCGGCCACTCGTTCGCTGAGGTTGTGCAGGCCGAAATACAGGCCGTTGACGTACAGATGCACGAAACTCCCGTAGCTGGAGACGTGCCCCATGTCGCGCAGGCTCTCTTTCATCCAGACGTCGCGAAGGTACTGGGAGTCGTTGGGCCGGTAGCGCGAGGGGTCCCATGAGACCAGGGCCCAGGAATCGGTGAAGCTGGCCCGCAGGACGAGCTGATTGAATTTGTCGACGGTGGAGGCCGGAAAGAGCGGATACCGCAGTTTGGTCGGGCCATACTGACCGGTGAAAGTCAGGCGAAGCGAGTGTTTCTGCATCCGCCAGGGACGCCGGCTGGAGTTGCCGTGGACCTCGATCTTGCAGTCGTGTTGAAAGCCCGGCGTCCCATCGGACAGGATGTACTCGACCGAGCACTTGCGTTCCCAGCGGCTCTGCGGATTGGCGTAGATGCCGGAGGCCGTGCTGATGAAATCGTTGGGATTCATCGAGATCGACACCGTGGGGATGTCCAGCAGCGCGTCGCGGATCGAGTAGCCCGGCAGCGTGTTCCGGACGACGCGGGGATCCATTTCGTAATCGGCCGGGACGATGCCGCCCACTTCGCTGTTGTACCCCCAGTTGTCGGGCCAACCGGGCGGATTGGCGCCCTGGACGGCGACGTCCTCGACGAAGACATAGGAATGGGTCGTGACGCCTGCCGGTTTCCATCCGGTCTTGAACGCCGCCGATCGCACGTGCGTGGTCGTTGTGACGCGAATGGGAATCGAGGGATTGCAGACCAGGCCGTGCTGATCCGTCGGTTCCGATCCGTCCAGCGTGTAGCGAATCACGGCGTTCGGCGTGTCACAGAGTATCCGCAGGTCGAACGGATCGTCGTAGAACCCTCGCTCATGGCTGTGAACCGTCCCGGCCAGAAGGCCCGCAAAACCCCGCTCGTTGGCCTTTCCCGGCGTCGGGGGCGAGAAGTAGCCTGGGGCTCCGCGCCCCAGGCCGTAGGAAATGTCCGTCTCCTGCGGCGGAAACACAGGAGCATATTCATGCACGATCTCGCCACTCGGATCGATCAGCGCCAGGTATTCGCCGTCCTTGTCGAGGGCGAAACTGGTGTGCAGTCGCCCCGCGGAGTCCAGGCAGTTCTCGATCGGTCGCGCGGATGCGAAGACCACGAGATACCCCTTGGGGGCCAACTGGAATCCCGCGGGAAAGAACCATTTGGACAGGTCCCCCGGATCGTCGGTCAGACGCCAGCCGGCCAGGGACGCCGCCCGGGACGAACCGTTGTACAGCTCGATCCAATCCGAGGCGTCCCCGTCGCCGTCCCGCAAGCCCCGGCTGTTGGAGGCGACGAACTCGTTGATCACCACGGATGAGACTTCGGGCCCTTCTCCAATCGGAGGCTCTTGTTCCGTCTGCTGATTCTCCAGGGCGAAGGCGTTCATGACGAAGAAGGCCTGGGACACGTCCGCAAATGGCTGCACCCGGAAGGATAGGGCGATTGGAAGCACGCCATCCGACACGATCGTGGCTCTGAACGTCGTCACCGCGTCAAGGGACAGACTGCCGCTGGAGATGTCGACGCCACTCGTGGTCGCGATGCCTTGCCCATCGGCGATCGTCACATCGAACAAGCCGGTCTGGTCCTGGAGATCATGATGGTACGATGTCCAGAAGTAGACGCCCGCTGGCAGGCCACTGATCAGCAGAACCAGCGGGTCGGCATTCGCCACCCGGCCGTCGGTCCCGATCCAGTCTGCGACCAGATCCGAGCCCGACGACCGGCGGATCATCTGCTTGGCCTCCTGGGCCGGGCCGTTCGTCCAGACGGGGGTCACGGCGACCGTTGTCCCGAAGGCAGCGTAGTTCTGGGCCGTGAACGTCGCGGCGGATTCGTGGCCGGCGAAGTACCCCTGCCAACCCGACTGGACGGGGCCGTCGATAGGCGTGAAATCGATCTTCAGGGAGGAGGCGAAGACCGCCGCGGTCCGAAAAGCCAAAGCCATTACCAGCAGGATTGCGACTCTTCTCAAATGCACTCCGCGTCCTTCCCGTCGAACAAAACAACGGGGCTCATGTCGTGCGGACACGAGCCCCGTACAACTCTTCTCGTGAAGGAACCCGCCCCTTACGGCTTGTCGAACGGCTTGGTCCTTCCGGCCAGGGACGCCATCTCGGCGTCGGACAGGGCCCTGCCGTACAGATAGAACTCGTCCATCGCGCCGGGGAAGTAGCGGCTGGGCTCCTCCGACCGCAGCACGCCCAGGGCCAGCTTCAGCAAGTCCTGGTCGAACGCAGTCGCGTTGGAGGCGGTGGCGGCCGGCATGCCATTGACGTAGATCGTCATGGACTGGGCCGATCTGACGATGCCCACGTGGTACCAGGCGCCGTCGCCGTAGTTCAAGGAACCATACAGATCGGTACCGCCCTGGGCGGCGACCGGAGCCCGGTGCAGATAGCGGAGGCGGCCGTCGGCGCCCACCTCGAGCAAGAGACCGTACAACGCCCCGGTGGGTTGATAGGCCGCCAGAATGGCCCTCTGGCCGGAACCGCCTTCGACCTGGAACCACAAGGCCGCCGAGTACTCCGGCAGGTTGAACGAACCTTCTACGGTGACATAGTCGCCGACCCCGTTGAGCTTGATCGCCTGGCCGACCTTGCCCGCGACGTACGTCGGCGCGCCGGCCACAGTGCCATGGTTGGTCCCCTGGCTGCTCTTGACATCGCCCTCGAACTTGTACTGAAGCACGAGGCCCGTCGTGGCCGGCGGCGCGGGAGTCACCACCTGGCGAGCCAGGGGAGACAACCCAATGTCATCGATGAAGAGAGTGCCGGCGCCGCCGTCGACGCCAATCGTCAGCTCGGTGATCTTCTTGAGATTGACGCCGCTGAGGGAGCTCAGATCGACATACCACATTTGCCAGGGCTTGCGAGTGAGATTTTCGGCATCGCCGTCGTAGACGACCTTCTTGCCGTTGACCTTCACGTACAATTGCCCCGCGGTGTTGGCCGAATCGCCGACAAACCAGAGGACCAGGCCCTTGACGCCGTACTGCGTCCAGTCCTGGGGCTCGTCGAACGTGCGGGCGGCCTCCGAATAGGCGGCTCCGTTGTTGCCGTACCGGAACGGCATGGATTGCCCACCGCCTCGGATAGTCGTCCGCTCCGCGAAGGGCGCCGCGTCGTGTCCGACCTGCGAACCGTTGTTGGTGGTGCCCCAGCCGTCGATCCAGACCTCGTAGATGCGAGTGCCCATGCCTTCGGCGTCGTCGCAGCTCTCCATGTCATCGACCGGCAGGGACGCGGCGGTCGAGAAACTCCACACCTCGCCTTCCCAGGCGGCCATCGGTCCAGCGTCATTGACCTCGTCCACGCGCCAGTAGTAGGTCCGGCCCAGTTGGAGCACACCGCCGGCATCGAAGCTACTGGTCGGGACGGTGCCAAGCAGTGCCCGGCCATCGCGGACCTCGTTGACGTCGGAGCTCAGATGCACTCGGTGCGTATCGGCCTCCCGGCCCGGGCGCCAGGTCAGGACGGAACGCGGATCCACGCCTGCGGCACCGACTGCCGGCTGCGGCTCTCTCGCCCGTACGGGCACGTGGGAGAATTGCACTTCGCTCAGACCACCCTGCGGGGAAAGCCCGCCCCAGTTGCTCAGAATGGTCAGTTTGATGTACTTGGCCAGAGCTCCGCCGAGGTCCACCGTGGTGTCGGCCGTGTATCCCGGCGACCCCGCCGCCCAGGCGAATTCAGGCACATTGGGCACCGCCGTCCACGTCGCACCATCGGTGGAGACCTCAATCTGGACTGTCTTGGCCCCGAAACCGAGGATGCTCTCGATCGCCTGGTTGGAGTTCCAGACCGTCAGATCGGAGAGCTTGTAGACCGCGTCAAACTCGTATTGGATCCACTGCGGCAGCACGCCGGAACTGAGCCACATGGTGGTCGACAAAGTACCGTGCTGGCCGTCGGTCAGGCCGGAGCCGTTGATGGTGTTCTCCGGCCCCATGCCGGGTTGGGAACTGGACGCGGTGGCGGCGACGGGCTGGACCGGGTAGGCATACGGCTCGACCGTGAAGGACCATACTCCACCTTTGAAAATGGTGCGGTCGGCCGATTGGTTGACCTCGTCAATTCGCCAGTAGTAGGTCTGGCCGAAGGCAAATGCCTCCGGAGGATCGAACGTCGTATCGCCTTGGTTCTCACTGACCAGAACACCCTTTGTCGTCGCCCGCGTGGCGCTGTTCACGTCGGCCAACGTGGTCCCCAAGTAGACATCATGCGTGCCGGCCATACTGGCCGGGCGTCCAACTCAACGTCGCATCCTGCGGAACGTCTGTGGCGTCGTGGGCAGGGCTGGGGTTCATGGCGAGGGCTTTGTCCACCAGACCCGCCATCGTGCCCGGGATTTCTGCCGCGGAGAGAGCCCGGTAGTAGATTTGCAGATCGTCCATGGCCCCCAGGAACATTCGGGCATTACCGCGTTCGTTGTCCAGACAGCCCAGAGCAATCCCAAAGGCGTCGGCGGCGCCAAACACGCTGGCGTCGGCCATTCTCCCGACCTCTTTCCCGTCGATGTACAGCGCGATGTCCGTCGGCGACTTCGTCGCCGCGACATGGTGCCACGTCCCATCGGGGGTGAAAGGAGTATAAATGTTGTTGCCGCCGCCGGTCCCCAGGGGGAACCGGTGCAGGAACCGAATCCGATTATCCGATCCTACTTCCAGGAGAATCCCATGGCGTACGCCTGTTGCGTAGCAGGAGACGATGTCCCGCTGTCCCGGGGAATCGTCCCGGAACCAAACCGCGATCGTGTAATTGGGCAGCGCGAACTTCCCGTCGATGAAGACATAGTCGTTCACGCCGTCGAACGTCAGACAGCCGCCATTCTTGCCGTCCCTGCTCCAAACCGGGTCGCCGAAGAGGGTCCCATTGACCGCCTTGCCGCTGGCGTCTACGGCCACCGAACCCGCACCGTCATTCAGCGGCCACCACCCGCAAAGGCTCGCGTCGTATGCGCCCGCGGGCCGTGGGCCGAATCCACCCAGCACAAGCACTACAACCGATAGACACATGAGTCTCTGGCACATAGTTGACCTCCTCTAACCCTTTCGACCATTTTTCGCCGCGAATGACAGACGAATCGACCTCATACCTCGACACCTCCCACATGACCCACTCGTGGGATCAGCAATGCCGCTGCTTCACTGCTCGTTCGGCTCAACCGAACTGCTTCTCCGGCTGATCCTCATCAAGGTCCTGTCCCACCACGGAGGCGGTGATTCACTTGCCTTTGTGGCGATACGCCCAGCCGGCGGCCATGTATTCAATGTCCAGCGTCTGATCCGGCGGGGGATAGTCTTGCCCGTAGTTCGTGGCCCCCGTCTTGATCAGCTTGTCCACGCGTTCGATGGTGTAGGGGTCCCGCCACTTGCGCACTTCGGCGTGACCGTCGCAGAAGCCCAGGACGCTGCCGTCGCCGTGATTGATGGCGATCGGGCCCCACCAACCCCACGTGTTCAGATTCGTGTACTCCGGCGCCGCCATGACGAAGTGGTGGCTGGCGTTCCAGTTTCGCGTCTCCGCCGCCTCCACGAAGACGTATTTGGTCGAGGGAGACTTGATCTGGCTGAAGATGCGGATCTGGTTGCCGCCGGTGGGAGTGTTCGGAAATCCATAGAGACACTGCGGGACCGAGTACGAGACGAAGACCCGCGTTTTGTCGTACAGGCTTACGCGGACCTTGTCGCCGGGACAATGATAAGCATCCGGCTCTTTGATGTATGGATACAGCAGACCCGCCTGAATCCCGCGGATCTCGTCCTCATCCGTGACGGCCGGGTCCGCCTGGGTGATGCCGCACAGGGCCCCGGTTTCGGTGCGAGGGATGCCGATCCATCCGACGAACTTGCCGCCCGGCTCGGTGCCGGTGTCCTCGCTGCTCATGATCCGCCCGTCGTTGTCCCCCATGTACATGTACCACCCGAGGGACAGGTTCTTGGTGTTGCTCAGACACACCGTCACGGAGGCCTTCTTCTTCGCCAGATTCAGGGCCGGCATGACGATGGCCATCAGGATGGCGATGATCGCAATCACCACCAGCAGTTCGATCAGTGTGAACCCTTTCTTCTTCATCGGCCGCCCCTTGACAGATCCATCAATGCCACGCTCAATTCAAGCAGACCAACGTTTCGGGCGAAGTATGGGATTGCCCAATACGCCATATTGTATTATCGTGCATCCAAAGACCAGAAAAAATACAGAAAACTCACAATTTATTGCATTTTCGTGACCTATGCTCAGATACTTGCAGGCTCAACGACGAAGCGCAGGGACCCCTCAGGCTCTGGTCCTTCTACACGAAACCCAGGCGTACTCCCCTGTTTTCGTCCACGCGGCTCTGGACCAGGATCGTGCCATCGGAGATATTGAGACCTTCAGCGAGCACACGCACAACCTTTACCATATCGTGCTCTACACGCGATCCTCGGGATACTACCTCCAATGCGGCCAGAAGTACCCCGCCGAACCGGGGACCCTGGTCATCGTCTCCCCCGGCCAGGCCCACGATTTCGTGAGCCTCCGCCACTCCAGCGTGTATTCGGAGCTCACCTTCTCCTTCATAACGCCGAAAGGAGAGGTTCTCACCCTGCCGTTCGAGAAGATTCTGACCACGTATACCGGGGTTTCGGGGCAGATCCCTGGCGAGCTTCGCCTGTCCAAGGAAGCCGCCCAAGAGCTCCTGATCATCATGATCCAGATCCTGGACTACCTCCAGAGCCCTTCGCCCATGTCGGACTTCTACGCCCAGCGGGCCCTGGCCAACGTGTTCGACATGATCGTCGCTCACTGCTATACCGAGGGCGCTCAGGACGCCGGTCTGACCACCGACGACCCGATCATGAGGGCCCGCCAGTACATCAATGAACACTACGCCGAGAGCATCAGCGCCGAGGACCTGGCTTCGATGTCCCACTGCTCCAAGGGGCATTTGTTCCGGGCCTTCAAACGGTCGTTCCGCATCTCTCCCCTGGCGTATCAGCAGGACCTTCGCTTCGAGGCCGCCCAGAGACTGCTGCGTTTCACGTCGTTGCGCTGCTACGAGATCGCGATGCGAGTCGGATATGCGAACGTCTACTATTTTCATAGGCAATTCCGCAAACGAATGGGCATCACGCCCAGGCAGTACCGCCAGTCCATGTGGTAAGCGGGCTGGTCCCTTGCGGAAAGCCTTTCGGGCGATACAATCCAGCCATGGAACGCATGTATTGGACTCATCCGGACGACTTCGAAGCCGAAGTCAAAGTGACCCACCTGGAGCCGGGCAGGGTCGCGATCGACCCGATCCTCTTTCATCCCGACGAGGGCGGTCAGCCCGCCGACAAAGGCACGATTGGCGATGCGGTCGTTTGCGACGTTCAAGTCGCAGGCGTTCGGATACTCCACGTTCTCGACAGGGCTCTTCCCGACGGGCGGCATCTGGCGCGAATCGACAGGGACCACAGGCTCCATACAGCCACCCACCACACCGCGCAGCACATCCTATCGGGGATCGCCTGGCAACAGTTCGGCCTGCAAACGGTGGGCGTCCACATCGGGCTGGAAGTCTGCACGGTCGACTTCCATGAGAAGATCGCGTGGGACCTGGCAGAGCGACTGGAGCGGCTGGCGCTGAAGGTGGTCATGGCGGACCTGCAGGTCGAAACCTCATTTGACGCTCAGGCCCAGCAGGCCAGGAATCGCCTGGGTCCGGTCGACTCCGAGATCATCCGCATCGTGAAGATCGGTGACTGTGATGCGTCTGCCTGTTGCGGCGCCCATGTCCGTTCGACCGGCGTCATCGGCGCGATCCGCGTATTCGACCTCGAGAACAGAAAGGCCGGAACAAGGGTGTCTTTTCTCGCCGGCAGGAAAGCCCTGGAACGGTTCCAAGTCGAGACCGCGACCCTCCGCGAACTCAGGGCGCTCGCAGGCTGCGCCACGACCGATCTGCCCGCGAATCTGCAAAAGACAATGGAGCGGTCGAAAGAAATGGCGAGAGAGGTGAATCGCCTCTGGTCGCTGCGACTGGCTGAGTTGGCCGCCTCGGCTCCACGAGTTGCGGTGGGACCGGGGATTGTCTGGGTCTATGTAGACGAAATCCCATGCAACCTGGCCACTACCTTGGCCGGCCTGATCGCCGAGGCAACGAACGGCGCCGGGATTGTTGTCAGCGAACGCCAGATCGCCGTCGGCGGAAAGACGCTCAGCGCGTCGGATTTACTCAGAAAGATTCAGTCCATCGCCGGCGGTAAAGGCGGTGGATCGCCCCGCGCCGCCAACGGACGACTCGATAAGTCCCTTGCAGCGAAAGAGGTTATGGACATCCTCACGAGCGATGGCGCCGCTGGAGAGCCTGCATGATGGATTTGTGCGTTTTTCTGTTTTATTCCTTGCACACCCTGTGCGGTTGTGGTAGACTCTGCTTAGTTGAGGCTCTTATCCAACTTGACCACAGGCCCCCGCGTTAGTCTCGCTTCCTCTCCCTCATCAAACCGCGGGGGCTCTTTTTTTGCCTGACTTCTCGATCACCTCTCACGAGTCACGAGAATCGTCCGACTCCGAGCGTGCGCGAGTTGCCGCTCGATCTCCACCAGTTCCGGATAGCTTTCCGCTTCGAGCATGAAGGGATTCAGATCGACCTCGTGCGTGACGGTCAGCCTCGCGGGATCGCCTTTCTGCGGGTTCTCATGCGAGACATGCACGCGGATGTCGCCCCCGCCGGCGGGCAATTGCCATTCCTTCCGATCGGGAGCCAGCGCCACCGTCGAGAACCCCGCAGGCAACTCCACGACGGTCGAGACTCGCAAGCTCACATCGCTGCTCTGATAATAGGGATTCTCGTGCGTGTCCGACCGCAGGCCCAAGAGATTGCCCAATGACCGGGGCAGCTCGAAATAGAGATAGTCCCCGTCGCGGACGGCGTATCTCTGAGCCCGGACGCGGAACGATTCGACGCCCGGGTACGAGTCGAAGTCGGTCGCCAAGTCGCTGTCGGCGACCGCCGCCTGGGAGATCGCTCCGACCATCTCCTGATAGAAACGGTTGCGGTCCTCGGGCCGCATCTCCGTGAAGAGCTTGCGACGCGAGCCGAACCACTGGCCGTGATTCTTGCGGGTCATGGTGATCACCGCATCGCCCTGCTCGCTCAGGACCACCCGCACCTCGTGTTCCATCAGGTCTCTTTTGTCCTTCGCGACAGCCACGCTCTCGGGCCGGCCCCGAGAAAGCGGCAGAGCCAGTCCCCCGTCCGCAGGCGTCGTGCCGAGCCTGGCGTATTGGTCGGTGTCGTTCAAGTAGATGTCGGCATCGCCGTCCCGCACGCGAACCAGGACGCTGCCGAATGCGCCGGGCGTCGGGTATTCGGTTTCAAACCGCCGAAGCAATTCCAAAGACGCGCCGTAGTGGACGAGAACGAATTCGGGATTCAGCCCGGCTTCCGTGAGCAACACATGCAGAAGAACCGCCCGATCCGTCGTATTGCCATATCCGTCGGACAGGGTCCGATCGGCTGGGGTGACCGCCGCCAAGGGCAGATCGTCGAGTACCGGCCCTGCCCTGCGGACGCCGGTGACGACGAAATCGCGGATGGCCGTGATTCGCTCCTGGGCAGTCCTGCAGTTCTGAACGATTCGCGCGACGCGCCCCTGGGAGGCTTCCTGTCTCTGGGCGGCCTTCTGTAGGACAGCACGTACCTGTCCGGCGTATCTCCCCCAATCGCCCGATGTGATCCGCAGGACGGGATTGAACGTCGACGCCGGCGGCAGGTTGTCTTCGGGACGAATCGCGTTCTGGTCCCGCACCCGCCACTGCCAGGCGAACCGGTCTCCCCGGCGTTCCTGCGTCTCGACGATCACCCGCTTCTCCGCCGGAAGATCCTCGTCGGGGATCGCGATCCCATTGTCGTCTTTGAGGAACTGCAAAGCCAGCGAGGCCGGCGCGGTCAGACGCACCGTCTGACTGTCGACCGGGTTCATCCCCCGGAAGATGTGCGTCACAGCGAAGAACGGACGATCCTTCTTCTGTCGCACGTATTCGTATTCGATCACGCTGCCGATCTCCACCGCGGGCAGGCTCGCCACCAGCGTCTTGGCCGCCGGGTAGCGAGGCACCGAGGCCGCCCATCCCGCGTCCATCAGGTTGATCTCCTGTTCGCTGATCTCCTTGGTCTGGCCGTTCGTGGTCACGGTCGCCCGAATCAGCTTCACGTCCTCCCACACAGGATTGTAGTCGAGCTTGAGTTCCGCGTTGTCCTTCTTGCCCTTGTACGTGAGGACCTGCTTTTTCATCCGATGCCGGTCGGTCCAGTTGTGGGCGTCGTTCAGGTCGTAATCCACCTGATAGTCCAGCACAACGACATCGGGTTCGGACCCTGCTTCAACAGGCCTGCGGTCGAGCACAACCCTCTTTCGCTCGTTGTACTCGATCTGCTTGAGGCTCTCCTTGAAAGACAGATACTGCTTGGGATCGAGTTCCACGACCTTGATCAGGAACTCGCTCTGCCCTTCCAGAGAGCTGCTTGCGTTCTCGAACCTGCGGCTCCAGAGGATCGTCGGGTCCTCGATCGGATCCGATTGGGGCAGCGAGACGAACGTCCCGACCGCCGGATCGATCTTCAGGCTCAACTTCTCCTGCACGCCGCAAGCGTAGTTGGTTTGCAGGGGGAATCGCCTCTGCTTGAGGCCGGTTTGGCCGATGACGAAGTTCGCCAGGCCGACCCGCGAACCCACCTGCGGCACCGGCATCATTCGGGTTGATCCCTCGCCGACGAGAATGTCCTTGGCCGTGAACCGAAGGCGAACGGACAGATTCTCCGAGGTGTCCTGCACGTCCGCCGGGCGGACTTCGAAATCCGTCAGCGAGGCGGTGGCGACGGAGGCCTTCAGAACGCCCTCGAAATACCGCCGACGTTCCTCGGGCTTGCTTCGGGCGAACAGTCCGCGATATGCGTTGTCGTTGATGCCGTCGAACTGGATGCTCGTCTCGGCCGTCAGGTTCCCGCGGCCGTCGATCTCGCCGGTCGTGGTCACGCGTACGAGGTTCTGCTGGGCCGGAACGATGGGCGAGGTCTGGAGCGTCTGGCCGTCGGGATGAGCGACGAGGTAGCTGCAATTGCACAGATAGACCGGCAGCAGGTCCTTGGTGTTCTCGTCGGTGCAGTCCATCAGTTGATAGGAGCCGTCGACGTTTCGCACCGCGACGATCGCGTGATTGAACATGACCAGCGGGATCTCGGCGTCCTTCTTCGGCCCGGCGTCGATCAGGACCGGATAGGCCTCGATGCCCGCCAGCCGGAGCATGGCCACCAGCAGCGCCGCCTTGTCCCGGCACACGCCGTGGCGGTTCTCGAACGTCATCTTCACATCGTGAGGCTCCCAGCCGGGGGCCTCGCCCTCGGTCGTGATCCCCATGTACCGGATCTGCTTGGAGACCCAATAGAAAATCGCCTCGATCTGCTTCTGGCGATCGGGCACCCCTTCGACCAGCTTCTCGACGGTCTCCTTCATCTGGGGCGTCGTCGCATCGAGATGCGGGCTGCACAGCCTCCAATACCACGACGAGATCGCCTCCCAGTTCGGCAGCGTGCTGACCAGCAGCCGCTGGACGACCGTATACGCCGGAGGCATGTCGGGCTCGCTGTGGAATCGCGGGACGTTCGACACTTCCCAACGATAGACGATCCGCCCATCCCGTTCCCGTTTCGTGTGCACGACGGCGCCGTCGATTGCATCCCGCAAGGCGATGCGGGCCAGAGGCCGTTCTTTCGGAGCGTGCACTTCGTACACCGCGTGCAGAAGGGGCCCGGTCGATTCGAACACCTGGTAATCGTCCCAGGTGTCCGGCATGTACCGTTTCATCGTTTCCTGGCGGACAACGACGTGGATCACGTCTCCGATCTGCAGGCCGGGAACGCCGACCTGCAGGACTTTGCTGTTGGGATCGTAGATGTTGGAGCCCATCTGCGATCGGTCGATCATGACCTTGCTCTGCTTTTCGACGTCGATCGGCACGACGGCGCCGTCGGGCTTGATCAGTTCCAGCAGGCGCACCGTCGTACGGCCGTACGGCAGCGTGAATCCGAAGGACATGCTCTGCCTCTCGCGGCGGCCCTTCTCCGTCAGGATCTTCGTGTAGTTGTCCGACCAGGAGACGCCGGTGCCGTCCGGCTCGAACCGACAGATCGTAAAGTCGTCGATCTGGACCGTGTCGGCGTCGGGCTGGGACTCCAGGGTAACCTTCGCAGCGGCGGCGAGAACCTGTTGGCGATCGAGGATTCCCTGCGAATAGTCCTGCGAGGCCCGCGCCGCCGGCACGCTCCCCAGCGTTCCCACAATCACAAGCAGTGCGAACATGCTCCGTCGAATCGCCATGGCAAGATCTCCGCAATCGAAATGTCCATCATCGGTCAGGATCATCACAGAAAGGCAGAGTACCTGCGTGGACGCAGCGAGTCAACTGTCGCACCCGACGTCTGTCGCCTCGGGAGTTCCCCGCGAAGGAGCAGCGAGGGCGACACAAAACCGCTGCGCGGCCGTCAGTGCTTCCTCTTTGGCGGCGGCTTCCTCTGCGGTGAGTCCGGACTCGAAGGACCGCCCGGCCGCTCGATTTTGCGGCTCTGAAGCACGTCGAGCAGGCGGGTATAGCCTCGGACCATGGCCCCGAACCGTTCCATCAACTGATCGATCACGCGGTCCCTCTCGGCTTTGTCCCCGTGCGTCATCGGGAGCAGCCAGGTCTCCATCGCGCGGAACTGCTCTTCCAGCACAGACACGAGCATCTGCGAATCTCGCGAGGTCTTCTCGGCCTGCTGCAAATCGGGACCGGCAGAACGTTGGTTCCGCAATTCCGCGATGAGATGGTCCATCTTCGCAAGGACGTCCTGGGCCGCGGCTTTGAAGCCGTCCTGTTCGGATGCGACACTGTCCAGCGGAGGCTGCCTCAGGCTCGTAACGCCGTCGGCCAGAACCTCTTTGATCGAGTCGAGCCCGGCGCCGAAAGCGTTCATCTGCCGGATGATCTTGTCGACCTTGTCGTCGCTGTCGCCGCCCAGCAGGAGGTTGCGGCCGAAGGTCTTTTTGATCTGGCTCCAGCGTGCCGCCTGCTCTTCGTCGAGCCGGCCCGTCAGTTCGCGGAACTTCAGCAGATTCGACTCGGCGCCGGTCGTGAGCATCTGAGCGTCCTGCTCGTACGTGGAGTAGATGAGCGTCCAGAGTTCGGCGTCGTTCATCACCGGCAGCACCCGGGCGGCGATCCGGTTCATGTTGCGGTACGAGCCCTGGAGCAGGAACGGCGGCTCGGTGCGGTATTCGTCCGCCTGGCCTGCGGAGCGGATGTACTCGCGGTTGACCTTGAGCACGACATCGCGGACCACCAGAAGCTTCTTCATCGTGGCGACGTATTCCTGAACCTCCTCGGCGGTGTAATTGCCCTCGAAGTCGAGCCCCTCGCGCTGGCCGGTCTCGGCGATCCTGAAAATGGTGTAAGCGTCGCGATGGCTCCGACGGGTCAGCCTCTCCAACACGGGGTTGGACGTCAGGCAGTTCTCGACGTAACTCATGACGAACTGGTCGTAGTTGTCGCCGACGATGTCGCCGATGTTGTAGGTGTCGGCGCGGTTGGCCAGCATATCGGGGATGCGGAATCGCTTGCCGCTCTCGGTGTAGGGGTTGCCCGCCATGACGACGCAGGCGCGCTTGCCCCGCAGGTCGTATGTCCGCGCACGGCCCTTGTAGACGCCCTCGATCCGCCGCTGCGCGTCGCACAACGAAATGAACTTCTGGAGGAACTCCGGATTCGTGTGCTGGATGTCGTCCACGTAGATCATCACGTTGTCGCCCATCTCCAGGGCGAGGTTGAGCTTCGCCAGTTCCTCGCGTGCGGCGGCGTTGGGCGCTTCGCTCGGGTCGAGCGATACGACCCCGCTGCCCACCGCAGGCCCGTTGATCTTCACGAAGGTCAGGCCCAGCCGATTGGCGACATATTCCAGCAGCGTCGTCTTGCCGTACCCGGGCGGGGAAATCAGCAGCAGCATGCCCTGGCGGTCGGTGCGTTTCTCCCGGCCCGCCGCGCCGATCTGCTTGGCGAGGTTCTCGCCGATCAGCGGAAGATAGATTTTGTCGATCAGCGTGTTCCGCACGAAGGTTGTCAGCACGTGCGGCTGGAACTCGTCGAGGTGCATTTCCCGGCTGTACCGCGCGACGGCCGCGTTCCTGCACTTGTGAAATTGAACGAATCGCGGCGCGACGTGATTCTCGTGATGCCGCAGACGCGACATGAAATGGCAGTAGTTCAGGTGATAGACGCCCTGCTCGATCCGCGGATGCGAACCGGCCATCTCCGCAGTCTCCCGCTCGACGCCCGTCGGGATCACCGTCCACGTGACACCCAGGCCCGGCATCAGCAACGCCGCGATCTCCTCGGCGTACTCGCATCGGTCATGCTTGCCGCAATCCACGAGATACGACCGGGCCCAGTCCGCCAGCAACCGGAAGCTGCCGACAGGGTCCTGCGCCAAGACCTGCATGGATCGCTTGAGATCCTCGGCGAACCCCCGCGAAGCCAGGTGTTTCTCCATTTCGGTCTTGAGGATGTAGGCGGTCTGGCTGGCCACGAAATCATCCCCGCCCGCCAGCTCATGGAAGAGATACTCCGCAGCCTCTTGTGTAGGGTGTGCCACGCACACCATCTTCCCGCCGCAGGATTCGGAAATGGTGTGCATGGCACACCCTACCTGCTCGACGAATCGGTCCAGATGCGCCTTGAGTTCAGCCACATAGCCGTCCTGCGAGGCGCTGGGACCGAACATCGCGTGGACATGTCCCATGCCCGCGATCCGGGCCTTGAGAATCTCCTTCTGTGGGATTCCGCCCGCGTGCCAGAAGCACACCGCCAGGGCCCTTGCCCGCGCGCTGTAGCGGAGCAAACCCGCCGTCGATCGGATCTCCAGCAATGCCTTGAGAATCAACGCGGCGTCGTGATCGTGGACGCCTTTGATGTAGCCTTCGTCGTAGCGAGGTCCCATGAACGCCTGAACCCGCGACAGGAGCCCGTGGGCCGGCAACGCCCAGACCTCGTCCAACTGGGCCGCGGGCCCGGCCAGCAGATCCTCAAGCATCTTGAACGCCAGGTACTCCGCCCGATACACTTCCGGCGTCTCAGAGACCACGGTCAGGTCCCAGACGTCTTTGGTCTGGTCCAACGCCGGGTCTTCGATCGCTTCAAAGAACCCGGTTCCGGTGAGATGGAAACACAGACGCCCGTCCTTCTGAACGACCGTCCCTTCGAGCGGCTGGCGATTCACCGCAAACCGATGGGTCCCCAGCCGGATGAGGGTGTCGTCCTCCTCGTAGAGGGCCTGTTTGTCCTTTAGTTGCCGAATGGTGTCCTGGTGGATGGTCTTGAGCCGGTTGGCGATGTCCTCGGCCTTGACGACATCGCCCAGGGCCTTCAACTGCTCGATCGTCTCGCGGACGCGGTCGATCATCAGATCGGAGGCGAAGTACCCGTTGATCTGGTCGATCTCGGTCAGACTTCGCGCGCGGTTCGTGACGCCCTTGAGAATCCGCTCGGCCGAGGCCATCAGCGCCGACGCCCGCTGGTTGCGTTCGGCGATCAGGCGGACCTTGCGGGACTCGAACGCGTCACACAGTTCCTCACGCTTTTCCGTGAGCTGGACGAGGAACTCCTCGAAGTCCGCGAACCGCCCTTCCAGCGTCTCGAGCTGGACCATCGCCTTGGTGAGATACTCCTGGCACCTCTCCGGGGTGTCGCACACGTCGAGGTAGCCGATCACCGACTGATCGACCAGCTTGAGCTGCGAGACGAACTCCGCCTGGCCCTCGATCCGCCCCAATTCCTTGAGCTTGTTGGCCAGAGCCGCCTTGACCTGGTTGACCTGCGAGTACACCAGCGAGATGTGATCGATGACCGCAATCGTCTGGGTCGCGTCCTCGATCTTGAGATTGCTGACCACGTCGGTGAGCATCTCCAGGCCGGCAGCCGTCAGGCTCACCTCCTGCTGAAGCTGCTTCGCTTCGGCCACCTTGGCCAGGCTCGGCACCTTCTGCTTGTGCTCTTCCGCGGTCTTTCGATACGGGTCGAGCGACTCGGGCCGGAGCAGGAACTGCACGCACAGACGCCAGAGCTGCTCCGTATGCCCGGCGACCTCGTTCTCCAGAGCCGTCACCGTCTCTGTGTCCGCGTAGCGAAGGTCCCGCAGTGAAATGACCGTGCCGCGGAGCGAGCGAAGCTTCGTCAGGAACTCGACGAATTCGCCGATCTCGTCGATATGGTCGTAGTCCAGGGCGTCGATCACCTCGCGGACGCCCTGGACGGTCTTTTCGATCTGGGCCTGCGTGTTGGCCTTGGTGCGAACGACCTTCTCGTATTCATCGACCGCGGCCTGGGCCACCTGGCCGATGCCGGCGAGAGGTTCGTCCAGGCGGCAGGTCTCGGGCGATGCGATCCAGAAGTAGGCGTCCTGGATCTCTTCGGCCTTGCGGGCGATGTCGAGGTAGAGATTCACGTAGGATTCTTCGCGGCCGGTCAGAGCCAGGATCTCCGTGCACTCGGCCATGCAGCGAACGATGTCGCGGTTGCCGATCTTGTAGAGTTCCGTCTGCTGTTTGACGGGCACCTGGAAGTCCGCCCCGTAGAACGGCGTCTGCCAGACCTGCACGACGTGATGCCTCTTGCCCTCCTCCTCTGCGCGGAAGTGGACGAGCATGCCGTCCTGGAAGAGCGAATGGCCGCTGCACACGATGGGCGTGCCGACCTTCTGCTCGATGATGTTGTACGAGAGCAGCACATATACGCCGGCTTCGCGATTGTGAAACACGTAGAGATAGTCCTCGCCGTTCGGGGAGTCCACGCGCTTTTCGAAAACCATGTTGTCGCTTTGAATCTCGAACTGCTTGAGCTCGCCCGTCTGGAGGTAGTAGCCGCGGGAGAAGATCAGGCCGTGATCCTCCGGCAAGAGAAGGCAGGCCCGCTCGATGGCGTCCAGGCGAATGGCCTTGCGGATCTTCTCGTTATAGAGGAAGTACCGGAACCGCTTCTCCTCGTACGGCCGGACTTTCAGCACGATCACGTTGCCGACGATGGCGTAATAGACCTCAGCGTCGCTGAGGGTCTGGTCGGGATTGTCCACGGGCTCCGCGTAGATGCCTTTGCCCGTTTCGGTGTTGTTCTCGATCTTGATCGTCAGGTCGCCGCCGACCGTCTCGACGAAGACCCGGTCCTCGATCGAGATGTGGGGGTTCTTGCCCTGGCGGATCATATCCTGTGTCGTCCGCTTCCACTCGAACCCGTGCTGGGACGGGAAAACGCATTCGTGCTCGCTGCGCCCGTCCACGTATTGCAGCGTGTTGCCCTGGATGAGCCACTTGAACGCCTTGATGTCCGTGACCTCGTGCCCCACGCGGAACACCATGTACAGATGGTGCCCGATGACGGAGAACTTCGCGAAGACCGTCTTGCGGTAGTAGCGGTACAGGTTCTTGAAATCGGTCTCGAACTGCGGATGGCGGATCGCATCCAGCGGGCACGGCGAGAACGAGCCGCCCTTCCACTGGTAGATCGCGAACACGTCCTCGAGCGAGGTCTCCGCCCGCAGGCCGACGAAGACGGTATAGCCGAAAATGAATCGGTCGCCGACCGTCACCATGTCCCGAGGAACGCACTTGTTGGCGGTCGAAATCCGCTGGCTGGAGAGCAGACGCGTATCGACGCCGCCGAAAACCTCCTTGCGGGCCTTGTTCAGCCTGTCGAGCCGGCTGCGAAGCTCCTTGCAGTGACTGGCGAGCCGCCCGCGAAGGATCTCATATGTGCCGTTTTGAATCTGGCCCTGGTCCTTCCGTCTGGCGGCATTTGCGTCTGCGACCGGAGGCGCGCCTGTGCCGGGGTTCTTATCCGTGGCGTTGGTTTCCATCTGTCAGGCCCTCTGCAACGTCACCGGCTCAGTTGGCCACCTTCGCTGTCACCCACTCCGACGCAGGCCGTTCGCCGATCCCCAACTCCTTGACCGTGTTCAGGATGCCGTTGAGAATGCCCTTCTGTTCGGTGTCGGCCCGGGCGATCAGCTTCATGACCAGGGCCGAGATCGTCAGGTTCTTGACGTCCTCCGTGCTCAGGCCGAACTGCGCAATGCACTTGGAGATCTGGGTTCTTGCGGACTCCGCGTCCGGCCCGATCAGGGCATTTCGCACGTCGCCAAGCACCTGGCTGTGCGAGACCATCCCATCGACGCTCTTGCCGGTCGTGATGGAGTTGACCAGCCGCTCGAAGAACCGGTTCTCGCCGCCGACGATCTCGATCTTGGCGCTCTTGAGACCTTCGGAGACGATCTTGGCCTGCTCCTGGGCGATCTGCTTGCGGATGTTGATCTCCGCCAGCTCGATGTCGCGGTCCTTGTTGAGACGGAGCTTGAATTCCTCGTGCTCCCTGCCGACGCCGTCGAAGAGCTTCATCGCGTCGGCCTTGTCGCGGATGCCGTCGGCCTCGGCGTGGAACTTGAGTTCCAGAACCTTGGCCTCCGCGGCGCCCTGCTTCTCGATCGCCACGGCCTTGAGCTGCATGACCTCGGCCTCCGCGGTGCCTTCGACCGCCTGTTCCTTCACCGACGCGGCGGCCAGGGTCTTCTTGGCGTCGGCGTTCTTCTCGGCCGCCTTGACGTTGGCCTCGGCCTCGACGAGCTGCTGCTGGGTGTAGAACTCGGCCGCCTTCTTCGAGGCCTCCGCCTCCTTGATGTTCTTGACCAGAGCCTGCTCGGCCTCTTCCTCAGCCTTGGTGATCTCCACCTTCTTGTGACGATCCGCGCCGGCGAACTCGCGGACGTCCTTGATCCGTTCCTCTTCTTCGGCGACGGACTTCTCGACGATCACTCGCTCGCGAACAACCGCCTGCAGCGTCTTCTTCTCCGCCTCGACCACTTTGTCCTTGCCGACCTGAGCGATGGCCACAAGCCGCTCGCGTTCGGTCTTCTCCAGGTCCCGGTCGCGTTCCACCCGCTGGGCTTCGACCGCGTCCGTCCGCTCCTTGGCGCGACGCGCCACGATGATCTGACGCTGCCTGTTCTCATCGGCGACCGCGATCTCCTCGTCGGCCGCGATCCGTGCCTTTTCCGATTTCTCCCGCTCGGCCGCCTGGACTTTCTTGGCCTCGGCCTCTTCCCGCGCCTGCACGGAGGCGATCTCTCGTTTCTGCTTGGCCTCGGCCTCCGCCAACTGCCGATTGAGTTCCAGGATCGCCTCCTGCGCCTCGACGTTCTGACGGGTGATGGTCTTGTCCTTCTCCCGTTCGCGAGCGTTGGCCATCTCGTATTGTTCGGCCGTCAGCAGCGTGATCTTCTTGATGCCCTCGGCGTCAAGAATGTTGTCGGGCTTCAGGATGGCCTTGTCCGTCTGCTCCAGGTAGTCGATCGCCGCGTCTTCCAGAATATAGCCGCTCAGGTCGGTGCCGATGATCTCCAGGATCTGCTCACGGAACCGCATCCGGTTGGTGTACAGTTCGGAGAACTCGAACTGCTTGCCCACGGTCTTCAAGGCCTCGGAGAACTTCGCGTCGAACAATTCAACGAGGGCCTGCCGATCGGAGGCCCGGACGCAGCCGAGGGACTGGGCCACCTTGACGACGTCCTGCATCGTGTTGTTGACCCGCACGAAGAAGGCGACGACGATGTCCGCGCGCAGATTGTCCTTGCAGATCAGACCCTGCTCGGCCCGGCGGTCGATTTCGATCCGCTTGACCGAGATGTCCATGTACTCGGCCTTGTGCAGGATGGGGATCACGAACATGCCGGAGAAGCTGACCCGCGTTCCCCCGACCCCGTTGCGGATCAGCGCCTGGCCCTGACTGACCTTCTGATAGCACTTGACCAGCAGGGCCAGAAAGCCCACGCCGAACAATACGGTGAAAACCACGATTGTAGCGAAAACCGCGTCAGCCATGTCAATTCTCCCTTTTCATAGGGGCGATTCGATACGTTCCCCTGGCGACATCTCTCTCGACCACGAGGGCCTCTTCCCCTCGATTGAACACGTCATCATCCTGGGACAGGACGTTCAGCAGCAACGGCGCCCCCTTCGTGGACATCTGGGCCTGTCCCATCTTGTCCCGCGTGACGTGGGTCGTGACCACCTGGCACGTCTTGCCCACCACGTCGCCCGGGGCGTTGTAGTCCTTGTTCAGGATGATGTAGACCGTCCGCAGCGGCAGCGCCACAAACTTGAGCACCACCGTGCTGACGGCGAAATTGCCGACGAAGACCGCCAGCGCCATGGCCGGCGAATGCTCCGGATTCAGATAATGGTTGCCGAGCATGGAGAAAGCCCAGAGGAACAGCGCCATGACGCTGACCAGCAGCATCGTCGGCACTTCGCCGAAATAGAAAAACTGGAGGATCGCATGGCCGACCCCCAGATCGAGTCCGTCGATGTCGTGGCCGACATCCCCATCTGCGTCGGCCTCAAACTCCGGCCCACCGTGGGGCAGGTCGATATGAAACAGGTCGATGTCGAACGCGCCGAGGATCACCAGGATCCAGTACAGCCCAAGCACCAGCAGCAATACGGTGAACACCACATTCACCGGAGAAAAAGCGGCTGTCAGAAACTCGACCATCTCTGCACCCTTTCACAAGCACACGTCACACCTGCGACCGGAACCTCCGACACTGAGAACCTGGGCAACCTCTCGAACAACTCGTCAAACCTCGCATTATCCTCCCGCTCCGGCGACCCAAAGCCGCCCAAAACAGAACACCGGCATCTGTATCGCCCGGCAAAGACCCTGTCAAGCAAAAGCTCGACGCGACCGCTGCCCGGATGCTCGTACACAAACCATCTTCTCTGGGGATAGACGCACGACTCGCTGGAATAGTCATTCGCGTCCGAATTTCTTGTTGAGCCCGGAGGCGAAAATGCAGGACTGCAGAAGCCCCCCGGATTGTGACGAGGCCTTGAAGTCGAAGCGGAGGATCGCTGCGGCGTCAGGGTCTACGTCGAACCATCAGCGTTTCGCGGGTTCGGGCTTAGGGGAGAGTTGAACCTCCGCGTCCAGGATGCGCCAGAGATTCTTCACGTTGCGGTCCTGATGGCCGTGGCCATAGGCGCCCGGCGGCGGTTCGCGGAAGGCGGGGAACTTGGCGCGAATGGTCAAAAGCCTGGTTGTCTGGTCGAGGGTCAGGCCCTGCCGGCGCGCGGCCTGGACTTCCTTGAGCATTCTCTGATAGAAATCGCGGATCGGCGGGAGGACGGCGCGGGTCAGCGGGACGCTGTGCCCTGGGATCACGTGATCGATCTTCACATCCTCGGCCAGGAGCCTGTCCAGAACCGCGATGAAACGGTGGACGTCTTCGAGACGCGTCTCTTCGCCGATTTCCGGGACGCGGTACTGCTGGTAGGCGATGGCGCCGGTGACCAGGACCCGCTCCTGGGGAACGTAGACCAGAACATCGGAGTTGCTGTGGCCTTTGCCGAAGAAGATCACCTCCAGGGTGAGGTCGCCCAAATCGAGCTTGTACTCATCGGAAAACGTGAGCGACGGCTTGACGACCTCGTAGCCCTCCTGGAGGTCCTGCAGGAAAAGGTCGTAGAAGATGATGTCGCTTCGGATCAACTTGGAGTATGTGCGATTGGCGGCGTACTGAGGCAACGCGGCCCGCAGATCGCGAAGAATCGCGACGTAATGGTCGATCTCCCGGCGTCTGAAGTCGGGTTCGGTCTGTCGGCGAATCAGCCACTGCATGTCCTCGGCCAGGTTTTCGTGGCCGACAATCGTCGCGTCTTTGAACAGGCTGTTGCCGCTGCAATGGTTGTCATGGGCGTGCGTGTTGATGACATAGGCCCAGTCGGTGCGGCCAAACGTCTGCTCGATCTTCCGCTTGATCGGCGACATGACCCGCGGCGAGGCCTCCGTATCGACGATGACCAGACCCTTCTGGGACTGAATCACCGTGAGATTGCACCGGCGGTCGATGCCCGGCCAATAGGCCAGCGCCACGCGAGGCGAGATCCGGTCGATGCGGATGTAGGGGTCGGGGTCAGACTGTGGACCGGCCGCAAGCATCTGCACGAGCAAGCCGAGATGAATCGCCGTGATCATTTGCGTTCTCCATTTGGCAGCCAACCTAATACACCACGATGACCAAGACCAAGCCATGGTCCCATTATACCGTGCGACAGCCGAGACGGCTCTACCCCCACCGGAAACAGGTTGCACGGGGGACCGGCGATGCTATAATCCCAGTTGTGATGTATGTCGACAGAGGTATGCCGGGGTCTTTCCCGCTTCATGTCGTGAAGGGCTCCGGATTCCACGCACGCGTTCTTGAAAGGAGGACCGCAGAATGTCGGACGTTCGCAAGCCCGCCGAATCCACTGTTTCTTCCCTGTCCCTGAGCCGGCGGAACTTCATGGCCGCGACGGGGGCCGCCATGGCGACCTTCGCCGTGATCAAGCCTTCGCTGGTTTGCGGGACCGCCGCCAACTCGACGATCAACCTGGGCGTAATCGGCTGCGGCGGTCGCGGGATCTGGATCGCCAAGCTCTTCAAGGAGCACGGGGGCTATAACGTGACCGGCGCTTACGATTACTTCCAGGACCGCGCCGACGACCTGGGCAACCAGGTGGGAGTCCCCCAGGCCAACCGCTTCACAGGCCTCAAGGGCTACCTGAAGATGCTGGAGAAGGTGGACGCGGTGGCGATCATCAGCCCGCCGTACTTCCACCCCGAGCAGGCGGGCGCCGCGGTCGAGGCCGGCAAGCACGTCTACCTGGCCAAACCCATCGCGGTCGATGTCCCCGGCTGCCAGAGCATCGGCGACAGCGGCAAGAAGGCTTCCGCCAAGAAACTGGCCTTCCTGGTCGATTTCCAGACTCGCGTCGACCCGTTCTATATGGAAGCCTTGCGACGGGTCCACGAGGAGAAGGCCCTCGGCGACTTCACGTTCGGCGAGGCGACCTACCACGCCGGCGATCCCTTCGCGGGCAAGTACCAGTTCTGGAAGGACAACGAAGCCTCGGCGGAAGGCCGCCTTCGCGCCTGGGGGCTCGATAAGGTCCTCTCCGGCGACATCATCACCGAGCAGAACATCCACACCCTGGACGTGATGAACTGGATCATGGGCGTGCCGCCGCTGTGGGCGGTGGGTACGGGCGGCCGCAAGTACCGGCCCGTCGGCACCTGCTACGACACATTCAGTTGCCTGTTCCAGTACCCCAACAACGTCGGCATCACGTTCAGCTCTCGCCAGTCGGAAGGCTACGGCACGCAGGAAGGCATCCGCAACCGCATGTTCGGCACCCAGGGCATCCTGGAGACCGAGTACGGCGGCCAGGTGCTCATCCGCGGCAAGAACTTCTATCGCGGCGGCAAGTCCCCCGGCATCTATCACGATGGCGCCGTCGCCAACATCAAGGCGTTCCACGAGAGCGTCATGACCGGCCAGTTCGACAATCCGACCGTGGCGCCCAGTGTCCGCAGCAACCTGATCACGGTTCTCGGCCGGACCGCGGCCTACGAGAACGGCATGGTCACATGGGACGCGATGCTCAAGAAGAACGAGAAGCTCGAAATCGACCTCAAGGGCCTCAAGGCCTGAGAGCCGTGTGCTCGGGAGAAAGCTCATGAAAAACAACGAAATCACCCGCCGTCGCATCCTCGCGACGGCGACCGGGGCCTTCGCGAGCCTGACGATTCTGCGCAGCTCTCCGCTATCGGCCCAGGAAGAGAATCGAGCCAGAGGCCAGAGGCAGCCCAGCGGCTTCAGGCTGGGCGTGTGCGATTGGACGATCGGCAAGCGATGCGATCCGACGGCTTTTGCCCTGGCCAAGAAGATCGGACTCGACGGCGTGCAGGTGGACTTCGGCGGCGGGCCCGACAAGGACCCGCCCTTGTTCGATCCGGAGCTTCAGAAACGGTATCCGGTAGAGCTCGAAACCCAGCAGATGCGGATCGCCTCGCTGGCGATGGGCGTCTTGAACGAGGTGGCCTATAAGAGCGACCCGCGAGCCGAAAAGTGGGTGGACAAGGCTATCGACGTCGCCCGGGCCATGCGGCAGCGGATCATTCTCCTGGCCTTCTTCGGCAACGGCGACCTCAAGAACGACGCCGCCGGAACCGACGCCGTGGTGAGCAAACTCAAGAACATCGCCGCCAAGGCGGAGAAGGCCAACGTCACGCTCGCCATCGAATCCTGGCTCAGCGCCGAGGAGCACATCGCGATCCTCGACCGTGTGAACTCGCCCGCGGTGCAGGTCTACTACGACGTCGCCAACTCGCACAAGATGGGCTACGACATCTACAAGGAGATCCGCACGCTGGGCAAACGGGTCTGCCAGTTCCACGCCAAGGACTACGACGACCTCTACGGCAAAGGCTCGATCGATTTCCCCAAGGTCCGCGAGGCGATGGACGAGATCGGCTACCGCGGCTGGCTCGTGATGGAAGGCGTGAAGATGCCGCTGGGCGTCGAGGAGAGCTGCCGCTATGACGCAGAGTACCTCAGAACCGTATTTCCACGAAGGGTAGGCTGAAAGCAGGAATCCGAAGCCCGAATATCTAAAATTCGAGTTTCGGGTTTTCTTTTAGAAAGGCAGGTGTGACGATGAGAGCAAGAAGCATGCTTGCAGTGCTCGTGGCATTGCTCTGGACCGCTTTGGCCGTTGCGACGCCGCTGGACGATTATGTGGCCAAGCCGGACCCCAGCTACACCTATAGCCTGGCCAAGACCATGGACACCCCCCTCGGCAAGGTCTTCACCCTCGACATGAAGTCCCAGACCTGGCGAAGCGAGAAGGAGGTCGACCGAACGCTCTGGCAGCACTGGGTGACGGTCATCGTCCCCAACGGCGTCACCGCCGACACCGCCCTGCTGTGGATCAACGGCGGCGGCAATCGAGCCACCCCGCCCTCCGGCCCCGACGGCATGCTCGTCCAGATCGCCCTGCAGAGCCGGACCGTCGTGGTCGATCTCAAGACCGTGCCCAACCAGCCGCTGGTCTTCAGCGACGACCCCGGCAACCAGCGATCCGAAGACGCGATCATCGCCTACACCTTCGACAAATTCGTCCGGACGGGCGACTCCACCTGGCCGCTGCTGCTGCCCATGGTCAAGAGCGCCGTTCGAGCGATGGACACCGTCCAGGACTTCGTCCCCAAGACCACCGACGGCAAGCTCAAGATCAATCAATTCGTCGTCTCCGGCGGTTCCAAGCGAGGCTGGACCACATGGCTGACCGCTGCGGTGGACAAGCGCGTGCGCGCAATCGCCCCGGCGGTCATCGACGTCTTGAACATGGACGAGCAGATGCGGCATCACTTCGCAGCCTACGGGTTCTACTCCACCGCCATTGCGGACTACCAGGACCACGACGTCTTCAGCAAACTGGACACGCCCGAGGGCCAGAAGCTCATCAGCTTCGTGGACCCGTACGAGTACCGCGACCGGTACACGATGCCCAAGTTCCTCCTGAACTCCGCGGGCGACCAGTTCTTCCTGCCCGACTCGGCCCAGTTCTATTTCGATGACCTGCCCGGCCCGAAGCACCTGCTCTACAACGCGAACACCGACCATGGGCTCAAGGACGGAGACGCCGACAAAGCCCTGCTGGCGTGGTATGCAGGCCTTCTGGCCGGCCGCGAGCTGCCCCAGTTCTCCTGGGAGGTGGCTGCGCAGGGCCATATCGTCGTCACCGCCAAGAGCCGACCTGCCCAGGCGACGCTCTGGACCGCCACGAATCCCAGCGTCCGGGATTTTCGCCTGGAGACGATCGGCAAAGCGTGGATAAGCTCGCCTCTGACAGCGAAGGACAGCGGGGTCTACGAGGCTCAGGTGAAGGCCCCCGAAAAGGGCTGGACCGCGTACTTCGTCGAGCTACAGTTCGATTCCGGCATGGCGGTCCCCTACCGGTTCAGCACGGAGGTCCGCGTTGTCCCGGACACCCTGCCGCACGTGGACAAGCTCAAGGCCGCTGCGAAATAGCTCCTGTCGGCCTCAGCAGAAGGATCACGACCATGGAGTCTCCACAACGATGGTATGGATTTCGCGGAGCCGCGTTGGCCTTGCTGCTCGCGATCATTCCGAGTGGTTCGAGAGCCTCGGTCTTCAGAGAACAGATCGAAGCCGACTGGATGACTCAGGATCGCCTGCGTGTCGCGGATTCCCCCGTCATTCGGGAACAGGATGCCGCCGGCGCGTGTGACGGCGTCCAGGACGGTCAGTGGGGTTTCCACACGGAG
This sequence comes from Sedimentisphaerales bacterium, assembly GCA_035476995.1. GTDB lineage: Bacteria > Planctomycetota > Phycisphaerae > Sedimentisphaerales > Anaerobacaceae > PLanc-01. Next base: position 41,728 of record DATIKY010000273.1, read on the forward strand.
CACCAGGACCGTCCGTGGTGGCAGGTCGATCTCGGTGAGGTTCGAACGCTGGATCGGCTGGTCGTCTACAACCGGACCGACTTCGCCCAGAGGGCCGCCCGCCTGGTCGTCCTGGTCTCGGATGAAGGCGAGGATTTCCGCCAGATCTATACGCACAACGGCGCGACGTTCCTCGGACACGCGGACGGCAAGCCCCTTGCGATCGCACTCCGAGGCGTCCGGGCCCGGTTTGTTCGGCTCCAATTGCCGGGCCGGGACTACTTTCACCTCGATGAGGTCGAGATCTATCCGCCAGGCAATGGGGTGAACATCGCTTTGGGCAAGCCCTGTACTCAAAGCTCGGTCAGTCAATGGTCGCGAAGACACGGCCAGGTAGACGCCGGGGCATCTGCCGACCTGGTCTTCCAACGTGGGACGAGACTTGCTCATCAGCTTCGGCAAATGGGGATCGATGTCGCACCGTGGGAGAAGATCGCAGATCGCGCGGACAAGGCCCCATACCTCCAGACGCGATGGGCCGTTCGAAGGATGGCTCTGTCGAACCCGCTTCTGGATTTTGACGGTATTCTGTTCGTCAAGCGAGCACCCGGCACGCTGCCGCACATCTCCGATCAGTATTACGGCTGGTGGTCCAGACCCGGCGGCGGCATCTACATCCTGGAGGATTTCAAGGGTCCGTCCCCCCGCGTGCGGTGTCTCACCGAGGACTGGCCACAGGGCAACTTCCTTCGCCCCGACCTGTCCTACGACGCAAAACGGGTCCTCTTCGCCTTCTGTCGCCACTATCCCCACGTCTCGGAGTTGGAGAAGGTGGACAAGACGCAATTGCCCGAGGACGCGTTCTATCAGATTTACGAAATGAATATCGACGGCACGGGCGTGCGTCAGCTCACCCGCGGTCGGTACGACGACTTCGACGCACGGTATCTGCCCAGCGGCGAAATCGTCTTCCTCTCGACTCGCAAAGGGACATTTCTCCAGTGCACGGTGGCCAACACCGCCGCGACTCTCACGCAGACACTGCCCGACAGTTACGTCCGTTGCGGCGGCGACAACAAACGCCCCTGCGCCGTCTACACGCTGCACACCATGGACGCCGACGGCCGCAATATCCGCCCGATCTCCGCCTTCGAAACATTCGAGTACACGCCTTCCGTGGCGGAGGATGGACGCATTCTCTACACGCGATGGGACTACATCGACCGCTTCAACGGCCATTTCTTCAGCCTCTGGTCCGTCAACCAGGACGGCACCAATCCGCAGCTCGTCTATGGCAACTACACCGTGAAGCCGCAAGCGGTCTACGAGGCCCGCTCGATCCCGGACTCCACCAAGATCATCTTCACCGCCGCCGCTCACCACTCCATCGAAGGCGGCACGCTCGCTCTGCTGGACCGCAGCCGCGGCGAGGAGGGCGAGGCCCCGCTGACGCGTCTGACGCCCGAAGTCCCCTTCCCCGAGACCGAGGCCTGGCACGACAGCTACTACGCGAGCCCCTACCCGCTCTCGGAGGACTTCTATCTGACGGGCTGGAGCCCGCACAGACTCCCGCCGCACGCCGGCAGCGGCCAGATCAAAGACGATCGTAATCCCGTCAACGCGATGGGCATCTACCTGTGCGACCGCTTCGGTAATCTGGAACTCCTCCACCGGGACGAGGCAATCTCCAGCATGTATCCCATTCCGCTGAGACCGCGAAGGAAGCCCCCCGTGCAGGCTTCCGAGGTGGACTGGAACGGAGCCCAGGAAGGCGATCTGGTCGTTCAGGACGTCTACCAGGGCTTGGCCGGCGTGGCGCGAGGAACCGTCAAACGGCTTCGCGTCGTCGCGGTGCCTCCCAAGGTGCAGCCGCACATGAATCAGCCGTGCATCGGCGTCTCGGCCGAGGACCCGGGCAAGTATGTGTTGGGCACCGTGCCCGTCGCGCCGGACGGTTCCGTCTACGTCCGGATTCCCTCCGGCGTACCGGTCTTCTTCCAGGCCCTCGACGACAAAGGGATGTCGCTGCAAACCATGCGATCTCTCACCTACGTGCTCCCCGGCCAGACGCTCTCCTGCGTGGGCTGCCACGAACCCCGCGATCAGGCCCCTCCTTCCGGCAGGACGCTGTTTGCGATGCGGCAGGGTCCTTCCAAGCTGACGCGAGGTCCCGAAGGCTCTTGGCCATTACGTTTCGACAAACTGGTGCAGCCCGTGCTGAATCGCAACTGCACCGATTGCCACAATCCCGGCGCCGCAGACGTCAAAGCCGCCCGCTTCGATCTGACGGCGTCCGACGCCTATCGAAATCTTCTGGCCTTCGCCGAGAAGGATCTCGAAAGGCTGGCCTTCGAAAAAGACAAGTCCGAAGTCGGTCACGGCGTGGCCCGCCAGAGCAAGCTGCTGGCCCTGATCCAGAACGATGACGCCCACAAGGCGGCCCGCCTGGACGAGAACGACCTTGACCGCTTGATTACCTGGATGGACACCTACGCCCACAGCCAAGGCCACTTCAGCCTTGAACAGGAACAGCAGCTCCTGGCCCTGAGAGACCGCTACCGTCACTTGCTCGGAGAATGACCGCGTTCACGGGAGGACAGAAACTTGATGGGAATAGATCTACTGGCCGTGCTGGCGGCCGGAACGCCCGGGCAGAGCGGCCCGGCGATCCCTCTGATCGTCCTGGCCGTCGGGATCGGGATCGTTATCGGCATGATCGTCGTGCTTCGGGTCAACGCGTTTCTGGCGTTGATCGTCGCGGCGATGGTCGTCAGCCTGATGTCGCCAGGTCCGGTTGCCGAAAGGGTCAGCCGGGTTGCGGCGGCCTTTGGCTCCATCGCAGGCCGAATCGGCATCATCATCGCGCTGGCGGCCATCATCGGGGATTGTCTGATCGCCTCCGGCGCCGCCGACCGGGTCGTGCGGACGTTCGTCCGCCTGCTGGGTCAGAAGCGGTGTGAGATGTCGCTGATGGCCAGCGGATTTATCCTGTCCATCCCGGTCTTCTTCGACACCGTGTTCTACCTGCTGCTGCCTCTGGCTCGCTCCATGCATCGTCAGACCCGAAAGAGCTATCTGCTCCTGATCCTGGCGATGGGCGCCGGCGCCTCGATCACGCATTCCATGGTCCCGCCGACACCCGGGCCCCTGATCATTGCCGAAACCTTGGGCATCAATCTGGGCACGATGATCGGTATCGGGCTCCTGTGCTCAATTCCGACGGCCGTCGTGGTGCTGGTCCTCGTCCGCCGGCTGGCGGGACGAATCGACATCCCCATGCGGGCCCTCGACGGCGGTCGGACCGAGTCCGATCCGCAGCCCGACGAGGCGCTTCCCGGCCTGTTCATGTCCGTCCTGCCGATCCTGCTGCCGGTCCTGCTGATCACGACCGACACGGTGGTTTCCTCCCTGGCCAAAGGAGCCGACGCGGATTCCGCGATCAAACAAATCGCCGGCTGGACCGCCCTGCTCGGCAACCCCAATCTGGCGATGATGCTCTCGGCGGCCGTCGCGTTGCACGTGCTGTGGCATCATCGCAAGCCTGGCCGCGAAAAGCTCTCCAGAATGATCGAGACGTCGCTGATGAGCGCAGGCGTCATCATCCTGGTCACTTCCGCCGGCGGCGCGTTCGGAGCCATGCTCAAGGAAGCCCAGATCGGTCCGGCCATTCGGGACCTGTCCGTCGGCGGGGCTGCGCACCTGGGCGGCATCAAGCTCCTCCTGATGGGCTTCTTCGTCGCGTTTCTGATCAAGTTCGCCCAGGGCAGCAGCACTGTCTCGATGATGACGACCTCGGCGATGATGGCGACGCTCATTCCTTCGGCCGACGTCCTGGGCTATCATCCGGTGTACGTCGCCTGCGCCATCGGCTGGGGCGCCCAGTGCGGCAACTGGATGAACGACTCGGGCTTCTGGGTCTTCGCCAAGATGGGGGGCCTGACCGAGATCGAGACGCTCAAGACCTGGACCGTCACGGTCAGCAGCACGGCGGTCGTCGGCCTTCTGATCACTCTGCTGTTTGCGACAATCCTTCCACTGACATGAGGCGTTGACTTGAAAGCGTTGCTCTACACGGGACCCTATGCCTTCGAATACACGGATGTCCCCGATCCGACGGTCGGCGACGAGGACGTCCTGGTTCACATCAGTGCCTGCGGCATCTGCGGGTCCGACGTCGCGGGCCACACGGGCAAGACCGGCCGGAGACTGCCGCCGCTGATCATGGGCCACGAAGCCGCGGGCGTCGTCGAACGCGTGGGCCGAAAGGTCCGCAGCTTTGCCCCCGGCGATCGCATCTGCTTCGACTCGACGGTCTACTGCAATCAATGCCCCGCCTGCAAACAGGGCCTGTTCAACAGGTGCGTGAAACGTCAGGTGCTCGGGGTCTCGGTCCCCGAATTCAAGCGAAATGGGGCCTTCGCCGAGTTGCTGGCGGTGCCTCACTGGATCTGCGCCAAGCTGCCGGACAATATGTCCTTCGTGCAGGCCTCGCTGCTGGAGCCGGCCTCCATCGGCACGCACGCCGCCAGCCGTGCCCCGATCACCAGCAGCGACACCGTCGTCGTCATTGGAGCCGGCACGATTGGCCTGTTCATTCTTCAGGCGGCGAAGCTCCGCGGCGCCAGGCAGGTCATCGCCTGCGACCTCAACGAGTTTCGACTCGGCCTGGCCAGACAGGTCGGCGCGGACGTCTGCATCCATTCCGGCAAGGTCGACCTCAAGCAGGAGATCCTCCGGAGAACCGAAAGCCGTGGGGCCGACGTCGTGCTGGAAGCGGTCGGCTTCGGCGAGACGTTCCGGCAGGCCGTCTCGGTCGCCAGGACCGGCGGCCACGTCATCGCCGTCGGCAACCTGCAGAAGGAGATCGAATTCAACCTGCAGGAGTTGGTGTCGCGGGAACTCACGTTCACCGGTTCCTACGCCAGTTCGGGCGAGTTCCGAACGTGCATCGGCCGGATCGCGTCGGGCAAGATCGACGTCGCCCCGCTGGTCAGCGAAGTGCTGCCGCTCAAAGAAGGTCCGGCAGCGTTCAAACGCCTGCTGGACGGAAAAGAGAACCTGTTGAAGATCGTCCTGGAAACTTGATCGTGGAGAATTGCGGATGGAAGGCCTTTTCGATTTGTCGGGCAAAGTCGCTGTCGTCACGGGAACCAGTCGAGGTCTTGGCCAGTACTTCGGTCGGGCGCTGGCCAAGGCGGGCGCGGACCTCGTCATCACCAGCCGAGACCCTGCGCGCCTGGTGGGGTTCAAGGACGAAATCGAAGGACTCGGCCGCAAGGCCCTGCCTGTCAAGCTCGACGTGCTCAATGAAGGCGACATCGAGGCGATGGTGCGAACCGCGATCAGCGAGTACGGCCGGATCGACATCCTCGTCAACAACGCGGGCCTCAACATCCGCCACCCCGCCGTCGAGTTCACGTGGAAGGAATGGGACACCGTCCTGAACACGAACCTCAAGGGCGCGTTCTTCGTCGCCCAGGCAGTCGGCAAGGAGATGATCCAACGCAAGTACGGGCGAATCATCAACATCGGCTCATGCACCTGCGTCTTCGGCATGGAAGGCATCGGACCGTACTGCGCCAGCCGGGGCGGCATCCTGCAGATGAGCCGTAGCCTGGCCGCCGAATGGGGCCGTCACGGCATCACGATCAACGTTCTGGCTCCCGGCTGGTTCCAGACCGCCCAGAACAAAGCTCTTTACGACAACGAGAAGTGGGTCCAGTACATCACGGACCGCATCCCGCTGGGCCGCCCGGGCCGGCCGAACGACCTCGACGGTCCGGTGATCTTCCTGGCCTCCGACGCCAGCGCCTACATCACCGGCCAGATCCTCCTCGTCGACGGCGGCTTCACCACCGGGGCAACCCGTGCCATCCTCTGAACGGGTACCGACAATCATTGATCTGTTCAGAGTCCCAAACGCTTCTGGGGTGCATCACGTAACACCTATGCAGTAAGGCCGCTCGCCTCGCCTGGCGCCGGACACTAGTGCTCCATTACCCATCCATTGATGGATAGAGACGTTTCAGCTTTGTCCTGGCGTCTGCCGTGGTGAACTGCCAGTTCACTTTCACCTCGGCCCCGTCACGGCTCTTCTCCCATGCGGCGGTTTCCTCACGCAGT
>DATIKY010000274.1:0-24834 GCA_035476995.1 Sedimentisphaerales bacterium
GCCGGGCCCCCCGCGGCGGCATCGGCCTTCAGGAGAATCCGGGCGTGCGTCAATTTTCGTGCCGCCGCCTTGCCTCGCGACAGCAGTTCCTGCAGCATCCGCCGTTCCTCTTCCATCAGGGTGACAGTATACTTCTTCTTCTTCATGATAGGTCTCCTTACCTGGGTACAACCATCCCATCGGCAAAGAGACCGGAAACTCTATATCAAATCACGCGTAACGGAGCACTAGAACGCGTTGAAGTACTCGGGCCGGCCGTCGTCACTGTCGTAGCCGGCGCTGTCCGTGGTGTCCACGTCCACGCGAATCCGTTCGATCTTCTCCGCCTTTCCGGTGCTGCTTTCCACCAGGATCAGGGCCGCGTTGATGCGGATATCGTCCGTGGCGATCTCGAACGGAACAGGCATCTGCGTGCGGAACGACTTGAGGACGCTCTCTTTCTTTCTTCCCAGGACCGAGTCGTGGGCGCCGGTCATCCCGACGTCGCTGATGTAGGCGGTTCCTTTGGGCAGGATTCGCTCGTCGGCGGTGGCGATGTGCGTGTGCGTCCCGAAACAGCAGGAGGTGCGGCCGTCGACGTGGTAGCCCATGGCGACCTTTTCGCTGGTTGCCTCCGCGTGCATCTCGACGACGATGATCTCCGCCTGCTGGCGAAGTCGGGGGATCAGCTTGTCGGCGGCCGCATAGGGGCAGTCCGCGGGCTTCATGAACAGCCGTCCGATCAGATTGACCACGCCGACTGTGGGGCCCTTGGCGGTCTTGTAGATCGCTGTGCCCCGCCCGGCGGCCTGCTCGGAGAAATTAGCGGGGCGGGCGACGTTGTCGGATCGCTCCAGCGTCTCGATGATGTCTCGCTTGCGGAAGGCGTGGTCGCCCAGGGTGACGATATTCACGCCGTAGCGAAGCAGCTTCTCATAGATCTGCGGCGTCAGGCCCGATCCGCCGGCCGCGTTTTCCGCGTTGGCGATCACGCAATCAATGGATCGTTCCGCGATGAGGGTTTTGAGTCTGTCCGCCAGAGCACGCCGGCCCGGTCGGCCGACGATGTCGCCTATGCACAAGATATTCAGTTTCATAACCGGCCTTTGAGTTTGGTCCTCGGGTCCTTCAGACTTCTACGCATCGGAAGGACCCAGAGGCAAAAACCCTCATTTTGCTTGGCGTTTTCAGCGGCCCGTGTCCTACTTGGCGTATTCGATGCAGCGGACTTCGCGGAGCAGGGTCACCTGGATCTCGCCGGGATAGGTCATCTCCTGCTCGACTTTCGTGGCGATGTCGCGGGCGACCTTCATGGCGTATTCGTCGTCGATCTGGTTGGCGTCGACGATCACGCGGATCTCGCGGCCGGCCTGAATCGCGTAAGCGGTCTCGACGCCCTTGAAACTGGTGGCGATCTCTTCGAGCTTCTCGAGCCGCTTGATGTAGCGTTCGAGCGTCTCGCGTCGAGCGCCCGGACGGGATGCGCTCATCGCATCCGCGGCTGCCACCAGCGGAGTATACGGGTTGTCCGGCGGGACGTCGCCATGGTGGCCCGCGACGACGTTCAGCACGACCGGCGATTCGTTGAATCGTTTGAGGAAATTGGCGCCGATGGTGGGGTGGTTGCCTTCGACGTCGTGGTCGATGGCCTTGCCGATGTCGTGGAGCAGGCCGGCCCGACGGGCCAGCGACCCGTCCAGACCCAGTTCGTCCGCCATCGCCTGGCTGAGGAACGCCACTTCGACGCTGTGGCGAAGCACGTTTTGGCCGTAGCTGGTGCGGAAGCTCAGGGCCCCCAGGAGGCTCAGCAGCTTGTTGGGCAGGCCGCGGATGTTGGTCTCCACGGTGGCGTCTTTTCCGACCTGCAGGACCTTGTGGTTGACTTCGTTCTTGGTCTGGGCGACCAGCTCCTCGATCCGCGACGGGTGAATCCGGCCGTCCTGGATCAGTCGCTCCATGGACAGCCTGGCGACCTCACGCCGCACGGGATTGAACCCGCTGACGACCACCATGCCCGGGGTGTCGTCCACGATGACATCCACGCCGGTGGCCTTCTCGAAGGCTCGGATGTTGCGGCCTTCACGACCGATAATGCGGCCCTTCATGTCGTCGTTGGGGATTTCGACCGTCGAGACGGTCACTTCGCACGTCTGCTCGGCGGCATACCGCTGGATGGCGGTGCTGATGACCTCGCGGCATTTGTCGTTGGCCACTTCCTTGGCCTCTTCCACCTTCCGCTGGATCAGCGAGGACATCTCGTGCTCGCACTCGTCCTCGAGGCGTTTGAGGAGGAGTTGCCTGGCCTCTTCGATCTGCATGCCGGTGATCTTGAGCAGTTGGTTCTTCTGCTGGGCGATCAGGACGGTAAGCTGCTTGTCCTTGACGTCGGCGTTGCGGATGCGACGTTCGCATTCCTGCTCTTGTGCCTTGAGGTTCTTCTCCTGCTCTTGCATGAGGTTGGTCTGACGTTCCAGCACATCCTCGCGTTTGGAGAGCCTCATTTCGCTCTCCCTCAACTCCGCACGGATGCGGTTCGCCTCGATGGTGAATTCCTCCTTCTTCTTGATGGCTTCGGCGGCCGCCTCGATCTGGGCGGTCTTGATGATGTTGTCTGCCTCTCTTGTCGCACCCTCTCGCTGCCTTTGGAGCTCTTCGCCAATGGTCTTCGCTCGTGTCCGGGCCTTGATTTGCACGATGATGGCCCAGAAGCAGGCGCCGAGGATGAAGCAGACAACGCCGGCAACTCCGGCCTGAAAGGGAATCTGCATTAAAACGGCGTCCATGTTCCTACCTTTCCACACCACAGAGTCAAAATAACTAAATTGACTGGAGGCAGACAACGGGGGGACCGGCAGGAAAGCTCCAAAGAGATGTTGGTGAAACGCGACAGACTTCCCGCGTGGGTGCAGAATCAAGTCGGCAAGGGCAGAAAACCTCTCGCATCCTGCTCAAAAACAGGTTGCAGACTCGCCAGAAAACGAAACTTGGCCGACTGTATCCTCAACAACACCCCTCCGGCGATGGGAAGCAATAGTTCATCAAAGGATAATCCCGTTTCACTCGAAATTCACTTCTTCCGTTGTCGGCAGGAGGGTTGATGCTGCGTCGTTTATTAACCTCGGCCTCGACAACCTCAAAGTGTCTCTGCAACTTAACTGCCAATTGAGACAAGCTCAGATTTGCCCATCTCCCAATCCCACCCGCCAGGCATCACTTTCACCCGAGCGAGGTGGGACAACCCACAACCGTGTTGGCTCACAGTTGCTGCTAGTATCGGTCATGTTAGAAGAGTGCTAAACGCCCGTCAAGAAAAAAAACGACAAAATGACCAAGGCTGGCACAGGCGTTGAGCACTGCTCATGTGAGCGAGTATTTCTCAGCGGGCATACTCCTAATAGAGTATGCCCATAGGATTAATCCATGAGTCTCCTTGTCAGGGTTTCGGTTCCAACACCAGGATGTCCTTGAAGCGGATCTTCAGTTGGTCGCCGGTGTGGATCTGCAGGGCGATGTGACCTCGCATCCCGACGCCTCGCGCCTGGTGGACCGCATCGTCGAGGATTCCGGCCCCATCATAAGATGTAACAGGAATCCCGTTAAGAGTGGCGATGATCGTGGAACCGACGGCCTGGATCTCGAGGGAGTTCCAGCCCGGGCCCTCGTTGTCGTAATAAAACACGAGGTCGGGGTTGGCCATCAACTGGTTTACCCACTTTCCAGGTAGGACCGGCGGGAACAGCCAGCGGTTCACGCCGCGGGTCTCGTCCCAGATCATGCCCGTCCGCCATGGGCCGGGAGGGTGGATGTCGATCTGCGGGCCGTCCAGCCAGCCGGCCTGGTCGTCGTACCGGCTGCGGATCTGCACACCGCTGTTGCCCGGACTGTCGCGGTAGGCCTGGAAGTTCAGACGCAGGACGAAGTCCGAGAACTCCCGGTCCGAGACGAGCCAGACGTAGTCATGGTCCGGCCGGTCCATCGAATCGGCGACGATGCATCCGTCCTCCACCCGCCAGAAGTCTCTGCCGCGATCCACGGGTTTGCATTGGACGGTCCACCCGGCCAAGTCCCGTCCGTTGAAGAGGGGTTGCCATTGGGGATTCCTCCTGTGGTCGTTCGAGGCGCAGCCGATCCCGGAGGCCAGAACCGCCAACCCAAGCAGGCCGGCCGAAAAAGAAGGCATCCCATTCATAATGCATCGCGTCTTCATGCTGTGATTCCCAGGAACTGTGTGCGATTCGGGCATCACAGAGGATCATAGCCCCCTCCGATCGGCAATGCAAGGGAGACCTGTTTTCGTCGCTCGTCGCAGACGACCAGCCCGGACGCGCCGGTGACGGCAAAATTGCGGAGAAATCGCTATGTACAACCGAAAAAGCGTAGTTATAATCGTAGCTTTACAGAATCTATGGTTGGGAACTGACCGGTCAGAGTCTGGCAAAGGAGATAGAATGTCAGGTCACTCACATTGGGCGACAATCAAGCATAAGAAAGGTGCCGCGGACGCCAAGCGAGGCAAGATCTGGAGCAAGATCGCCAGGATGATCATCGTAGCTGCGAAAAACGGCGGCGGCGACCCCGACTCCAATCTGACGCTTCGCTATGCGATCGACAAGGCCAAGGGCGCCAACATGCCCAAGGATACGATCGAGAAGGCGGTCAAGAAGGGCACCGGCGGCACCGAGGGGGCGAACTTCGAGTCGATTCAGTATGAGGGGTACGGCCCCAACGGCGTTGCGATCCTCGTCGAGGTGCTCACCGACAACCGCAACCGCACCGGCCCGGAGATCAAGCGGATCTTTGAGAAGGGCGGCGGTTCCATGGGCACCCCCGGCTGTGTGAGTTGGATGTTCAGCAAAAGGGGCATGATTGTGATCGCCGCCTCCGCCATTGGCGAGGACGAGCTCATGGAACTGGCGCTCGGGGCTGGCGCCGAAGACATGCAAAACGCCGGCGAGGTGTACGAAATCACCTGTGATCCGACGGCCTACGAGGGACTGAAGAAGGCCATCGAGGCGAAGAATATCCCGATCCAATCGGCGGATATCTCCATGGTGCCCCAGAACACGATCCCTCTATCGGAAGTCGATGCGGCCCGCAAGATCGTCAAGCTCATGGACGCTTTCGACGAGCACGACGACGTGCAGAACGCCCATGCGAACTTCGACATCCCCGAAGAGATCGCCGCCCAAGTCGCGTCGTGACAGACGAAGGGTGGTGTGCGATGGAATGGATCGCAGCCCCGCCGGTCTACATGGCCCGGATGGGGCTGCGTTATTGTTGGAGGGCGCCGATCCTCTCTTGAGCGAGACGATACTCCTTTTCGCCGAGTCGGCTGACAACGGACTTCCGCTCGGGGTACATCATACGGAACTGTGCCCGATATCGATCTTCGGTCTCGACGGCCTTTCGGTAGTGACCGAGGGCCACCTGGGGCTGTCCCGTCCGCTCCGCGAGTTGACCTGACTCGAACCACAGCCGCTCGTTGCCCGGATACCGTCGGGCGGCCTTCAGATACCAGTCATAGGCTTCCTTGTGCTTGCCTGCCTGGCGGTAGACTACTGCCAGCTTCTCGTAATTCTTGTAGTCCGCGGGACTTCGTTCCAGGGCTTCTCGGAAGCAGCGGGCCGCCTGTTCCAGCAGACCTGCCTGCTGGCCGGACGCCTGTGCGGATCGTTGGAGGTACAGCCGTCCGTTGAAGTTGGGTGCGGCGGGCGAGAGGCGATCGGCTTGCGTCGCCTCTTCAAGGGCTGCATGGGCAAGGTCCGCGCGGCCCAAGAACATCATCCGCTGCGACTTGGCGATCCCTGTCGTCATTCGGCACACGGGCATCCAGATCCAACAGGCGTAGGCCACGAGCAAGGCCGCTGCGGTGACCGCCGACAGTTGTCTGCGCCTCGACGACCGAGGCGCGACCGTTTGAACGGGCGGTTCTCCGTGGCGTCGAAAGGCCGCCAGGCAGGCCAACAACATCCAGAAGGCCATCCAGACGGCCGGCTCGAAGATGGCGAAGTCGATCAGATTGTGCAGAAGAACCGCCAGAACCGCCGCAACGAGCGACGCCGACAGAGCCGACTGTGCGAGCCTCGACGGCAACGGTTGCGTCTCGACGGGCGCCGCGGCCAAGAGGAACCCGATCAGAAACGCCGCCACGGGAGTGACGAAGAGAGTAATCGCCTCATAGACGCGTACGTCGAAATCATTCTCGCCCGACGTAGGGATCAGCAGCGGGCGGACGAGCAGGAGGCACAAGCCCAGGACCAGGAGCATCGCGAGAATGACTCTCTTGGATGCACTCCAGGCGCCGGTCCGGTCGCCCTCCGCAGTCTGTTGCGTGGGAAGGATGGATCGCCACAGAACCCGCCCAAGCATCGCCAGAAAGCCAAGCAATCCAAGCGGGCCGTACTGGAGAATCAGGCTCAACGGCCAGTTGTGCGGGTCCGCGACGGACTCCAACGCGGAGGCGGCCTTGTAGTGCGGGTAGTGATCCGAGAAGTTGCCCGGCCCGATGCCCACGACCGGGTGATCGGCGTACATCCGGGCGGAGGCTGTCCAATACTGCCAGCGGACCAGCATGGAGTTGCCGCCGGGGAGTCGGCCGTGCGCTCGGCCATAGTGGACCGCAGCCAGTCCGCCCGTCACGACGCACAAGAGCACTGCCGCAAACAAGAGCACGCGGACCCGTCCACGGTTCACCGGAAATCGCCGCTCGATCGCCATGAGGAGCCCAAAGACCGCAAGTCCAGCGAGGAAAGCGGCGATGCCTCCTTTGCTCTGGGTCAACAAGAGTCCTGCGACGAGCAGGACGACCGCCGTCAAGGTCGGGCCGACGCGCCGAAGCCTAGCTTCGCAGTTGCGGATGCAGCCAAGTCTGCCGGCCAGGAGCGCAATGCCGGCGAAAGACGCGCAGATCGCGAAGGAAGCCGCGGAGTTGCTCGTTGTGAAGAATCCGCGGATGCCGCGGGAATAGAGCCGATGCTCGAACAGAAAGTGCGGAAACGTGCCGGGCTCGATCCCGAGCGGGGTCAGCAGCATGTTCGGGTCCTTCTCGTACTGCTCGATGGTGATGGCGTTGCTCACGAGGAACTGCTCGGCGCATTGATAGGCCGACACGATGCCCAGGGCCACGATCGCGACGAGGACCAGCCGCACCTTGGCGGGGCTGTCCAGCACCTGGCTGAGCAGCATCGCGCCGAAGATCGGAGCGATCAGGATCGTCGCATGATTGATGGCCGCGCGTTTGTCCGAAGCTCCCACCGAGGCAAGGACCGCGGCGATGATGACCAGTCCCAGGCCGATCTCCATGCCGGTGAAGCGATAGATCGTCCGATTCCTGATGAACTGCGCGACGATCCACGCGACGAAGGCGAAGATCAGCAAGCCCGAAAGGGTCAGGCTGTAGATCGTGTCGATGAGGCCGCCGGCAAGGGTGAACGTTTGAACGGTAGGGGCCTCAGTATAGGTCACGCGAAGGGCCAGGACGCACAGGCACAATCCCAGCGGGGTGAGCGCACCGAAAGCGGATGAAGAGACGGCACTGTGTCTCTTGCCTTCCATTCCGGGCCTTTTGCTCTCAGCCATCGGTCTTCTGGCCTCCATTGCGCGCGGTGCCCTCAAAGATCCCGATGATCGCGACGATCGTTGCGGTCTGGAGCACGAGGAGGATCGCGCCGACGAGGTTGACCTGGTAAAGGAACGTCGCCCCCAAGCCGGTGCAGAGGGTGGCCAGGTAGAGGGTCAGAGCCGTCTGCCGGTCGGTCAATCCGCGACGCCGGAGCCGGTGTGAAAAGTGCTGCGTGTCGCCGACGAACGGGCTCTTGCCCTGGCGGATCCGCAGCAACGTGACGCTTGTGAAATCGTACAGGGGGACCGCCATCGCGATCAAAGGCAGCAGGACAGGGTACCACGAGCCGCTGCCGGTCTGCTGGTAGTAGGTCGTTCGCAGAGTCAGCAGGGCGACGAAGAACCCCACCACGAGCGAGCCTGCGTCGCCCATAAAGATGGAGGCGGGCGGGAAGTTGAAGGCCAGAAAACCCAGCAGCGAGCCGATGAAGACGATCGCCAGCCCTCCCACGAGGATCTGGCCGTTGAACGCGGCGGCGGTCAAGAGGACCGAACTTGCGATGACCGCGATGCCCGCGGAGGCCCCGTCCATGTTGTCCAGGAAGTTGAAGGCGTTGACGATCAGGACGATCCAGAAGGCGGATAGGGCCGCCGTCACGATCCGGCTCTGGATGAAGAACTCGACGCGAACGTCGCCGAAGAACGCGGCGATGCCGGCGACGATGAGCTGGACCGCCAGCTTGAAGAAGGGCCCGAGGGCCCGTTTGTCGTCGCGGAGGCCCATGGCGAACAGGATCGTCGCGCACAGCAGGATGACCAGCAGCTCATCGGCCCTGCGGAGGAAGTCCGCCGGGTTCAGGCCGGTTCGGTCGGCCAGCGAGCCGAGGTGGCCGGGGGCCACGAGGAAGCGAACCGTCACGGCCGCGCCGATCAGAAAGATCGCCAGCGTGAGGAAGATGGCGATGCCGCCGCCGAGAGGGATGATGGTGCGGTGATAGCGGTCGGCCTTGGGACGGGCGACCAGCCCGATCCGCGGCGTAAGTTGTTTCGCGAGGGCCGTCAACACCGCCGAAATCGTAAATGATCCGACAAGCAAAGCTACGGCCAATGGGCTGAGCATCGATCTCCTTGCAGAAGAAAGCACGAAGCACGAGATTCAAATGGCACTAACGTTGGTGTCATTCGTGATTGTTTCGAATTTCGAGATTCGGATTTCGGATTTGCTGACGCAACTGCTCGACCAGTCTGGACCGCACGCGGGAGAGGAATTCCTGATACTCCGGCCGATAGTAATCCGGGAACGTGTAGGGCAGGGTCCGCCACTGGCCCTTGTCAAAGACGAGCGTCACTTCGGCGTACATCCGCATGCCGATGTAGATGCGATGTGCGAAGTTCTTCGTCGAGGCCAGGATCAGCTTCGACGGTTCAATCACGCCGGGATCGAGGTTCACCGGTCGTGGATGGAGTGTGGCGAGACACGCCGCCAACCGCCGCTCGATCTCGTTGGTCCGGTGCTTGATCGAAGCCAAATCGCCCGGGTGGACCAGACGCTCGATGCCGACGAACTGACGCAGGACGCTGGGCCCGATCTCCTTCGTGTAGTAATCCGTCTGGTCGAAGGTCCAGGTTTCGCTGACGAGGTCCGCTGGCCCCAGCGATCCGAGCACGGCCTCTCTGGCGGCGGCCAGGCATCGTTCATCCGAGGCCAGAATGCCGACGATCAACTTGACCGGATTGGGTTCCTTCAATTCCCACATTCCGTTCGACAGTATACTGGGGGCCGATGCGGAAATCCAGCGAGGGCTTGACTAGGAGCTGTCTTCCATGAGCCACTGGGCGGCCAGCGTCGCGATGTCCTCGAAATTCACGGATCTGGATCTGTCGGACCGGGGATCTGTCGCTGGTTTGGCACAGCAATCGTCCACAAAGGGGCCGTACCGCGCGACGGCCTGCCCGCGGATGCACTCGATGATGGCGCCGAAATGCCGCGCCGGTTCGATGCGTTCGGTTCGTTCGTTGTCGCCTCGGACGATCCGCAGGATCTTCTTCCTTTCCCATTCTTTCGGCTCGATCTCGAAGCAAATGGAGAAACCCCGCTGCTCGACGCCCGACAACGTCGGCGCCGGATACTCCTGCGGAATGGCTCCATCGCAGTCCGCCAGGTCGGGGATCAGGCAAGGTGTGACGATTCCGTCGTCAAGGCCGATGTCGAGATGCCTTCTGACGATCCGGCAGGACCACAGCCAGCCGGTGAACCACCAGTTGCGGACGGACTCAGCCGCCTGTCGGGCGGTGCGTTTCGGCTGGACACCCAGGGCTCGCAACTCCGCGTCCAGCAGTCCGGTCACTGCTTTCTCGAAATCGCGATCGGGGTCCCGCAGGGCTGCGGCGCCGATCCGGCATCCCAGGAGATTCGAATAGTTGTCCTCCCAGGAAAAGGCGGACTGGTACTCCGGCCAGATCCCCGCGCCTTTGTATCCGAACCAGGTCAGGATCTCGTGCCACGTACTGCCGGTGTAGGCGAGATACTGGGCCAAGTCAATCGCGACCTCGCGCGCGAGGGCATCCCTGTCTTCGGACGGAAGGTCTCGCCACGAGGTGGGATACTCGATGTGTGCGTGATACAGAGAAGCCTCCCGCATGCGAAAGGAGAACTCCTGGTGGTCCAGGAGCAGGGCCTCGTGGAGCCGGGAGGTTAGGTAGGCCGTCCAGTCGGCCAGTTTTCGAAGATGCGTGATGTCGATGTGGCCGCCCCGGCAGGTGTATACGATTCCATTGCGTTCCGAGATGCTGAACCCATAGGAGTGATTGCCCAAGGCGAAGGAATCGGGGTATCGCACGACCATCGTCGAGCTGGGCAGGCAGGCGATCCGACCCCGCGGGGCCGACTGAGCCTGCCTTGGGTTCAGGAACCTCCCTTGTGCGCTGTCTGTCTCAACCAGGAGCGACAGGACACAGAGGCCCAGAATCAGTATGCCTTTTCCTTTTTGCGGCATGGCATCCACCACAACAGGTCGTCCAACACTCCGGTCTGGTTCGGCAATGGTTGAGTTGGCCGGATCAGACGTCGCAGATCCGGGCCGCGTAGGTCAACGACTCCAGCGGGTCGCGCTTGGGCACGAACTCGTGGGCGACGTAGCCCTTGTAGCCGGTGTCGGCGATCGCCTTCATGATCGCGGGGTAATACAGCTCCTGCGTGTCGTCGATCTCGTTCCGGCCGGGGTTGCCGCCGGTGTGGTAGTGGCCGATGTAGTCCTTGTTCTGTCGGATCGTGTTGATGATGTCGCCCTCCATGATCTGGGCATGGTAGATGTCGTACAGGATCTTGACGCGGTCCGAGCCGACCCGTTTGCAGACCTCGACGCCCCAGGCGGTCTTGTCGAACATGTAATCCTTGTGGTTGATCTTGCTGTTGAGGTACTCCAGCATGATCGTAATCTTCTTCTGCTCGGCGTGTCCGACGATCTTCTTGAGGGCTTCGACCGCGTTCTCGATCCCGACGTCGTCGGGAATCCCCCGGCGGTTGCCTGAGAAGCTGATCACGTTGGGGAATCCGGCCTCCGAGGTCGCGTCGATGGACTCCCGCAGCTTGGCCAGGCAGGCGTCGTGGAACTTCTTGTCGGCCAGGCCGTCGGTCAGGGAGTGGCTGTTGACCATGGAGACCACCAGGCCGTACTTCTTGACCGTGGCGAAGGAATCGGGGCCCAGCAGGTCGATGGCCTTGAGACCCAGCTTCCGGCACACCTGGCAGAGTTCATCCAGCGACCATTTGCCGTAGCACCACTGGCTGACCGACTGCACGATCCGGCCCTTGGTGGCAACGCGTTCGATTTTGTCGAAATCGATGGCCGCGGCGGCCGTACCGGTGAGCTGACTCGCCACGGTTCCGGCGGCCAACAGCGAGGCGTTGCGAATCAGGTTTCTACGTGACATTTTTTCGCCCTTCATCGGTCTTCTCCTTTGCGTTGAAGCGTAGATGTGTGGAAGCGTTGAAGCGTTCACTCGCCCCTATACTTTGACTCGTGCCTTGAGGGAATTCACCAACTCGATCACTTTCCCCGCCGTCTCGGCGATCGGGGTCTTGACGCTGTCCTTCTCGGATCGCAGCTTGACTTCGACGTTGCCCTCGACGACGGATTTCTTGCCGACGGTGATGCGGATCGGGATGCCGATCAGATCCGCATCCTTGAACTTGACGCCGCCGCGAAGGTCGCGGTCATCCAGGAGCACCTCGATGCCTGCGTCGGTGAGCGTGCGGTACAGATCGTCGGCCACCCGCACGACGTCGGCGTCGTCCTGGTTCACGGGCGTGACGATCACTTCGAACGGTGCGATGGAGATCGGCCAGATGATGCCGTTCTCGTCGTTGTAAAGCTCGATGGCCGAGGCCAGGATGCGGTTGATGCCGATGCCGTAGCAGCCCATCAGGCAGGGGTGCAACTCGCCCGCCTCGTCCTTGAAGTTGGCGCCGAGTTTCTTGCTGTACTTGGCGCCCAGCTTGAAGACCTGGCCGACCTCGATGCCCTTCTTGAACTGGACGGGGACGCCTTTGTGCGTGTCGCCCGGTGCGGCAAAGCGAACGTCCGCCACGAGGACATTGTCGCCTTCGAGCGGGAAGTCCCGGCCGGGGACAACGTTGCGGGTGTGGTAGTCGGTCTTGTTGGCGCCGGTCACGCCGAGGGCCATCGCGGCGACCGCGTGATCGACCACCATCTTGGCCACGCGGCCCGCCAGGCCGATGGGACCTGCGAACCCGACGTTGGCGCCGGTCGCCTTGCGGATCGCTTCCTCTGTGGCCAGTTCGATATGGACGCCGCCAAGCACCTGGGCAAGCTTCTCGGGGTTGACGTCGTGGTCGCCTCGGACGAGGGCTGCGACGATCAGCCCGCCGGCGTCGAAGATGAGCGTCTTGATCATTCTCGGCGGCCTGGTCTTCAAGAACGCACAGACCGCTTCGATACTGCCGACGTTCGGGGTCTCGATGTTCTCGGGAGCGGGAATCTCGCCGCGCACGGGCTCCTTCGGCAGCGGGTCGATCTCGGCCTTCTCCAGGTTGGCCGCGTAGGACCCGTCGGCGGTGTAGACGATTGTGTCCTCGCCGGACTCGACAGGAATCGTGAACTGGTGGGAACCGGAGCCGCCCATCTCGCCGGTCTCGGCCTCGACGATCACATACTCCAGGCCGCATCGCGTGAAGACGCGGCAATAGGCGTCGTACATCGCCATGTAGGACTTGTGCAGGCTATCGGGCGTCGCGTCGAAGCTGTACGCGTCCTTCATGATGAACTCGCGGGAACGCAGGGCCCCAAACCGCGGGCGGAATTCGTCGCGGAACTTCGGTGTGATCTGGTAGAGGTTCACAGGCAACTGCTTGTACGAGTTGATCTCGGAGGCAGCGAGGAAGGTGAACACCTCTTCAGCGGTCGGGCCCAGGACGTTCCACCGCTCGTGGCGGTCCTTGACTCGGAACATGGTTGCGCCGTAGTCCTCGCTGCGGCCGGTCTGTTGCCAGAGTTCCAGGGGCTGGAGGCAGGGGACCATGATTTCCTGGGCCCCGGCCCGATTCATCTCTTCCCGGACGATGTCGATGATCTTCTTGAGCGTCCGCCAGCCGAGCGGCAGGTAGGTATAGGTGCCGCTGGCGACTTTGCGGGCCAGGCCCGCGCGGATCATCAACTGGTGGCTGGTGATCTCGGCCTCCGCAGGGACCTCTTTCACCGTCGGGATGAACATCTGGCTATATCGCATGTGCCTTGGGCTCCTTGGTTATTATGGACCACCGAAACTCCGAAAGAGCCGGTGATTATAGCCGAAACCCGGTCCGATTGCAAGCAAATCACCCGGTCTTGATCGACGCGAAACGAACGGGTACAATAGGGAAGTCTGCACGATCCTGGAGGACGAAATGGACCGCACGCGACTCTCGACTGTGCTCTGCGTTGTCTGGCTTTTCGGAATGGGGCCCACCTGTATGGGGGGGCAAGACCCGGTCGTGGCGTCCGAGTCCGCCGGCCCGATCGTTTCCTATGAGTTCCTGAATCTGGACGATCCCTGCGCCGTGCGGGACGCCGACAACAGGGCGATGCTCACATTCGGCGCGTTCGATGCCTACGACGGACTCCTCTGGGCAAAAGGCTTCGCGAACGTGGATGCCTGGGTTGCGTACGCCCGAAACGACCCGTGTCTGGCAGGCGACAAGACTCGGCAGGTAGGCTGGACGTTGTCGCAAGGCAAGGAGGACATTTTCTGGCAACTTCAGGCGATCGTGTATCTGTGCCCGGAGTGCCGCAACCTCATGGAGGCGATCGAGAGCCGCCCTGCGATCTATGACGGCCTTCGCAGGATTTGGCTTACACCTCGCGTCGAACGGACTACCGGCGACAACCGTTTCGATTTGATCACCGCCGTGGTGTTCTGGAACCCCAGCGTTATGTCCGCCCTTGGCGGCGCGGCGCCCTGGGACGATTTCCCTCCGCTGGCGGCCCTCGCTCACGAGCTGGTGCACGCCTATCAGCGCGTGGTTGAGGACCGGCTCACATACACCAGTCCGCTCCAGGTATCCGCGGTGAAACACGAGAATCTCGTGCGACAGGCCTTTCTTCGAAAAGTGCCCGGCTATGAACGCGTCCAGCCGCGACCGGGGAACGCCGGTTTCTACCTGGGCCCTGAGTTTCAGTACCTCTTCGACACCCTGGAGTGGGGAGATTGGTCGCCGAGCTATGTCCCGTTGCTGGATGTGTTCGTGGAGCCGTAGGATATGCACGCCGACAGGTCGATCGACCGAAGTCCCATGACGTTCCGCAGGGCGGCCCTTGCTGCGGTCGTCCTGCTGTTCGTCTCCTCGTCGCAGGCTGCGGAATTCTTCGGCGGAGCAGGCAGCGCGGCCGATCCCTTCCAGATCGCCACAGCCCAACAGCTCGTCTCCATTGCCGACGATTCCACCTTGCTGACTCGGTATTTCGTTCTCGTCAACGATATCGACCTGGACCCCAATCTCCCGGGCGGGCAGGTCTTCACCCGCGCAGTGATCGCTTTCGACGAAGATCCCTATCGAGGGCCGGCCGTCGGGTACAGCGGGCGTTTCTATGGGCAGGGTTACAGGATCCGAAACCTGACGATCGACGCTCCAGGCATGCAGCGCGTGGGCCTCTTCGGCAGGATCGCACCGGCCGGTCGGGTCTATGATCTGGTCCTGGAAGACGTTCGGATCACGGCCCCGGATCACGCAGGGGCTCTGGCGGGCATCAACGAGGGTGGGCTGACCAACTGCTCGGTGACGGGACGTATTCGCGGCCCGGATCAGGCCAGTTGGCTGGGCGGCCTGGTCGGAATCAACCTGGGCACCCTCCTGGATTGCCGGGCCGAGGTCGTCGTGACCGCAGGGGACGGCGCGATGATGCTCGGCCTGCTGACGGGGATGCATCGTGGCGGCATGGCCAATTGTCTTGCCTCGGGAGAACTCGCCTGCGGTCCAGGCAGCTTCAACCTGGGGGGCCTTGCTGGGTCTTGCGTCGGAGGCGTTGTACGAGACAGCGGCGTATCGGGACGCATCGCGGGTGGCGAGGGGAGTTGGGCCCTCGGAGGATTGGCCGGACGCGCGGATTCCGAGAGCAGGGTGGCCAATTGTCATGCGAATGCCTCCGTCGAAGTCGATGCGCGCGGGCACGACCTTGGCGGTCTGATCGGAACGTGCTTTGGGATCGAGATCGACCACAGCTATGCGACAGGGGACGTGGCCGGCGGACTGGCGAGCTACAACCTCGGCGGGGCGCTCGGTTCGTGTCTTGGCGTCTCAGTCCGCAACTCCTACGCTATCGGCGAGGTGTCGGGCTTCCGTCGACTGGGCGGGTTCGTCGGATATGCCCAGACAGGGACTTCGATCGTCAACTGTCAGGCGTCAGGCAGGGTGCTCAGGGGCTCCGAGCCGTGGGGTCGGGGCGGCTTCGCCGGACACATCGACAGATCGTCGGGCGCGCGTTTGACCGGGTGCTTTTGGGATGTTGACAAGAGCCTCGCCTCTGTGAGCGCCGGCGGCATGGGTCTGACGGATCTTCAGATGCGGGACCCCACTGTTTTCCAGGCGGCAGGGTGGGATTTCGCGGGCGACGGGACAGACGGCGCTGCCGATCTATGGCTCGTGCCGCAGGGGGGCGAATACCCAGTGCTGGCAGCGTTCTCCGATCAGCACCCGCGACATGAGCTCAAGGGTTCCGGCTTGGCATCCGATCCCTACCAGATCGAGACCCCCGAGGACCTCGGCGCGATCGGACGGTACAACCCATCGGCCTGGTACCGCCTGGTCGCGGACATCGACCTTTCCGGCGTCACCTGGTCGGCGGCCCCCATTGCGACGTTTTCCGGCGTCTTCGACGGCCGGGGGCGACGGATCAGGCGTCTGACCCTTCGCAGCGATGGGCCGGAGCGATCGGGTCTCTTCGGTCGAATCGAACCGGGAGGCTGGGTCTTCGATCTGGGCCTGGAGGATGTCGAGATCATCGCGGCCGACGGTTCTGTCGGAGTGGGCGGCTTGGTCGGCGAGAACGCGGGCAATGTGTTCCGCTGTTGCGTCCGAGGGACGATTCAAGACGGCGACGCCGGCCGCAATGTCGGCGGTCTGATCGGTATGAATCGATTGGGTTTCGTCAAAGACTGCTACAGTGTCGTGGAGATACGAGCCACCCTGGGCAGCCGGCAGATCGGCGGCCTGATCGGATACGATTACATGGGCACGGTCGTGAATTGCTACGTCGCCGGCAGGGTCTCCGGCGGCGTGAACGAAACCCTCGGGGGCTTCGTGGGGCGCAGTTCCGAACACGCCGTGACGACGGACGGCTATTTCCTGGCGGCACTGGCGGGAGGGGGGCCGGATCGGGGGTCAGGCATCCCTGTGACGGCCGAACAAATGACCCAGCGAGCGACCTTCGAGGATTGGGATTTTCGGAACGCCTGGAACCTCTGCGAGGGCAAAGGGTATCCGCGTCTTCGCTGGGAAGGGATCGACTGCGACCAGTAGCCGGTCAGGGCTGCTGCGTCGTCTTCAGGTAGCGGAAGAACTCCGAATCTGCGTCGATCATCAGTGTCGTATTCTTGCCCATCGCTTTGTAGCTTTCCAGCGTGCGGAAGAACGCGAAGAACTCGGGGTCCGCGCCGTAGGCTGCTCCGTAGGTTCGCGTGGCTTCGGCGTCGGCCTTGCCGCGAATCTCCTCGGCCTGCCGGGCAGCCTCCGAGCGAATCTCCCGCAACTGTCGCTCCATCTGGCCCAGGATCTCCTGGCTGCGTCCCTCGCCTTCCGAACGGAACTTGGCCGCGATGCTCTGCCGCTCGGCGACCATTCGACTCTCCACCTGCCGGCGGACCGACTCGATATAGTTGATGCGTTTGATGCGGACATCGACGATCTCGATGCCCAGTCCCGGCATCAGACGCGACGCCGCGGACCGCATGCTCTGCTCCAGACGCTCGCGCCCCATCTTGGGCTTCTGCAGCGCCACGTCCTCACGGACAATCACTTCGTCCACTTTGTTGGGGTCCACCTCCCAATCGTGCGAGCGGACGATCTCCTCCAGGTCGGCGCCGGAGACGATGTCCCGCACCACCGAGTCGAGGATGTCGTCCAATCGCGTGCGTGCTCCCAGCTCGTCGCGGACGGACCGCAGGAATTGCAGGGGATCGACGATGCGCCAGCGGGCGGTGGTGTCGACCACGATGAATTCGCGGCCCAGCGTGGGAATCTGGCTGACGTCCCCATCCCAGGCCAGCAGACGTTTGTCGAAGCGTCGGACCTCCTGGATGAACGGACGCTTCCAGTGGAGGCCGGGTTGGGTGATCACTTCGCCGACCGGTTCGCCGAACTGGACGATGATGCCCTGCTCCGCCTGGTCGATGACGAACAGGCCCCCGCCGAGAACGAACAGGCCTCCGAGAATGCCCAGAATCACAAGGATCGGAATCATGCGTTTCATCGGACGACCTCCGTCGGGACCCGTCCCTCGCGCAGATGCAGCAGGGGCATAGGGCTGTTCTGTCCTTCCTGAATCACCAGCACCGAACCGACTTCCGGCAGGAGGGTGGACAGGGCTTCCAGGTACATCCTCCGGCGGGTCACCTCCGGCGCCGCCTGGTACTCGGCCAGGATGGCTCGGAACCTTGCGGCCTCGCCCAACGCCTGGTTGGCTCGTTCGGCAGCGTATCCCTGCGCCTCGGCGATGATGCGATTGGCCTCGCCCTTGGCGCGAGGGATGACCTCATTGGCCTGACGGGTCGCCTCGTTGATCATGCGTTCCCGTTCCTGACGGGCTTCATTGACCTGGTTGAAGGCCGGCTGAACGGCTTTCGGCGGCACCACGTTCTGTAGTTCGACCGTCACGATGTGGATGCCGGTCTGGTACAGTTCCATGGCTGCCTGGATTTCCTCGCGGGTCGTATTGGCGATCTTGACGCGGGCAGTCGTCAGAATCTCGCTGCCCAGGTGGTTGCCGACGACCCGCCGCATGACGGATTCGGAGAGGTCCCGCAGGGTCCGCGTGGGCTCCCGCATGTTGTACAGGAACTTGATCGGATCGCCGATCCGGTATTGGACGACCCATTCGACGTCGATGATGTTCAGGTCGCCCGACAGCATCAGCGCCTCGTCCGGGAAGTCTCGCGCATCGTACCGCGAAGGTTCGCCCGCCGTGGCGGTGCGGAAGCCGAACTCCTCCTTGAGGACCCGCTCGGTGGCGACGTGTTGCACGCTGTCGATCCCGAACGGCAGCTTGAAGTGCAGGCCGGGGTCGGTGGTGCCGATCACAGCGCCGAACCGCTTGATGACCGCCCGTTCTTCCGGTTGGACGGTGTAGACCGTGCTCGTTGCCGCGATGGCCGCGATCAGCAGGAGGACGCCGCCTCCGACGATCGGGAGCCACCGCCTCAGTTGGTACATCGTCATTCTGGCGTCAAACGGATAGCGATCTTCTGGAAATCTCATACGCTCATCGTATGCGGTCCGCCGAGCCCGGTCAAGCGTTACGATCGATTCCTGACGCGGTCTTTTTTGGCAATCCTTCCTCCGCTCCCTTGCGGGCCCGGCAAGGGACCACTAAGATGGGCCCCGGTGAATGAGAAATGTCGGGCGTGCCGGCGCACGCCACGGGATGGATGAGATGGCAACGGTGCGTATGACGCATCTTAATGTACGGGGGCCGCAATGGCGCAGACGACGCAGACGCACAAATTCATCAATCAGATCGCGGCAGGCGAGACCATCAATGAGATCTATGTGGCCCGCGACGCCATCCTTCGCAGCACTTCCCGCGGCGATCTGTATATCGCGATGTTCCTGTGCGACCGCACGGGCCAGTTGAACGGGCGGATGTGGCAGGCGTCGGAAGTAGTCTACAAGTCCATTCCCAAGCCCGGTTTCGTCCACATCACAGGCCGCAGCGAGTTGTATCAGAACAACCTGCAGATTGTGGTCAATACCATCGCTGCGATCGACCCGGCCAAGGTGAACGTCGAAGATTTCCTGGCCCGCACGACCAAAGACGCCGACAAGATGTTCAAAGAGGTGCAGGAGATCGTCGGCGCGATCAAGCATCCGCAGATCACAGCCCTGGTCAAGGCCTTCCTGGCGGACAAGGACCTCATGAAGGCCTTCTGCGCGGCACCCGGCGGCATGAAGATGCATCACGACTGCATCGGCGGCCTCCTGGAGCACACGCACGGCATGCTCTCGGTCGCCAGGGCGATCCTGCCGCTGTATCCGAAGGTGCAGGCGGACATGGTCCTGGCCGGCGTTCTTCTCCACGACATGGGCAAGACCGAGGAACTCGCCTACGACATGGCCTTCTCCTACACCGATTCCGGCCAGCTCATCGGCCACATCAGCAAGAGCCTGCTGATGATCCACCGCAAGGCCGACGCCCTCCGCGCCGCGGGTGCCAAGATCGATCCGGAGATCGTGGATGCCCTGGGACACATCATCCTCTCGCACCACGGCGAGTATGAGTTCGGATCGCCCAAGCTGCCGGCGACCGCTGAGGCGTTCATGGTCTGTTACATCGACAACCTGGACGCCAAGATGGACCAAGTGACCAGCGCGATTGACGCTGAAACCAGCGAAGCGAACTGGACCGCCTGGCAGAATACTCTCCAGACCCGCCTCTACCGCAAACGGCTGACCGGACAGGGATGAAGGTCCCTACTGCGGAATCCAGATCTTGCGAGCGGCGACCAGTTCCACTTTGGGCGAAAGCAGCAGGGGCGTCGGGGTCTTGGTGTAGAAGATCAGCCCCTTGTAGCTTGTCAGGTAGTGGTATTTGTGCGAGAAGAAACCGCCTTCGGAGCGAACGACAAGAGGTATCTCCGACTTCCTGAGGATTTCATCGAAGTCATGGGGTTCCACCTGCACAATCGCCCCGGAGGCCTTGATGGCGTTCGCGATTTGCGTCGCGCCATCGTCGCCTCCGACCATCACCACGGCTTCCGCCATCGCTCCACTCCTTTCGGTGCGTGCACGCGTCAGTTCTTCCACGCTTTGAGGATCTCGATGCATTCGATCATGGCGCGGCCGTTGTGATAGCCGGCTTTCCAGGGATTGGCTTTATCACCCTGGGCGACGCCCTGCGCGGTCACGGTCGAATGCCATTCGCCGACCTCCCAATCGACGAGATTGTTCTCGATGAACTTGAACGTGCTTTCGAAGACCGACAGATATTGCGGGTCGTTCGTCTGCCTGTACATCCGCAGGGCGCTGACGATCACCTCCGCCTGCACCCACCAGGACTTGCTGCGGTCGTCGGCAGGCAGGCGGAACTGGCCTGTGTAATAGAACCCTCCGTTGCGGCCGTCCTGGCCGAACTGGAGCGAATACTGAAACAGCGTTTCGTAAAGGTCCATGAAGGGGTAGTTGGAGACGCCCACGGCGTCGCAGGCATCCATCAGCAGCCAGATGTTCTCGATGTCATGGCCGTAGGAGACGCGGGCGTAGTCCCCGTCCAGCCGCGGCGTCCAGTCCTGATCGTACTTGTCCGTGCAGGCCCCGAGCGTCTTTCGCACGACCGTGTTGCTCTCGATGTGGATCAACTCCAGCAGCCGCTCGCGGGCCAGGGGCAGCCCGCTCACCCGGTAGTACGTCGTGAAGGCTTCGAGCAGGTGCAGGTGCGTGTTCATCAGCTTGAGGTTGCCAGGGGCTCCCATGTACGACGTTTCGCTCATCAGCGGCGTCCAGTCGGGAGTGAAGTACTCGACGTAACCGCCGTGGATCTTGTCGTGCGACTTCTCTTCGAGAAGCGCGAACACCTGGTTGGCGAAAGCCAGGGCATCCTTGTTGCCGGCGGCCAACGCGTACTCGGAGATGGCGTAGAGCGCGAACGACTGGCCGTAGAGGTGCTTGTTGGGTTTGGTCTTGTGGTTGCCGGTGGCGTCCACTTCCCAGTAGAAGCCGCCGTGGACCGGGTCCCACATCTTCTCCTTCAGGAACCGGTATCCGAGTTCCGCAGCGTCCAGATGCTTGGCAGGCTCATACCCGGCCCGAGCCAGTCGGGAGAACAGCCACACCTGGCGGGCCTGGGTCACGATCATCTTGACGACCGGCTCTTTCAGTCGGCCCTTCGCGTCGAAACTGATGATGTACCCGCCGTTGACGCGGTCGAGGCTCTTCTCATACCAGAACGGCACGATGTTCTCGGTAAGGATCTTCTCCAGCCTCGGCGCGTACGTCTCGGCAAGCTGCGTACGCTCAGACGCGGCGCACGTCGCGGCGATCAGGGTACAGGCTGCGAGCCAACATTGCGACAGTCGTTTCTCTCCCATGGCAGATCCTTTCTGTGCCTACTATCTCGCGGTGCGTCCGAAGTGCTTGTCGGCGAAGTCCATGTAGCGTTCCCAGTCGTAGCCGGTCACGTCGTGCTTGCCCGGTCGGATGTGGTAGCCGATCGCGCCCATCGCCGGCTGGCTGACCGCGGGCATCTCCGTCACCGGCAGGGGCTCTTTGCCGAAGAGCTTGTAGACCGGGCCCGCGTGCAGGGCCGAGAGGAATTCGCCCTTCGGATCGGCCCAGCGGTCTTCCTCCGCGCTGGCGACGTAGACCGGACGGGGGGCCATCAGGGCGATCAGCATGTGCTGGTCGATGGGCAGTTCGTTCTCCTTGGCGTTGTACTTCGTGAAGTTGTCGCAGAACCAGTGCGGGAACACGGTGTTGATTCGTTGGACGGTCTCGCCAAAGGCGCGTCGCGAGAGGGCCGCGCCGCCGCAGCCGGAGTTGTTCGAAATCACCATCGCGAAACGCTCGTCGGTCGCTCCCGCCCAGAGCGAAGTCTTGCCCAGTCGGGAGTGGCCCATGACCGCAACGTGTTTGTGATCGATCTCCGGATCGGTTTCAAAGTAGTCCATCGCCCGGCTCAGGCCCCAGGCCCAAGCCGCGATCGAGCCCCACTCGTTCGGAGTGGGCTGGGTTTGCCCCTGTTTGTAGAACAGAGGGTGTACGCCGTTCTTGAACCCGTCGTCGATGTCGGGATCGATGTCGCCGTAGTAGATCGTCGCCAGGCCGTAGCCGCGTTCGAGGATCCGCTCGACGGGCCAGCGGCTGGCGGCCTTACCTCGGGAATCCGCAGTCGCGCGATGGTTGCCGCTCGACATCCAGCTCTTGGAGATCGTGATGCCGGGGTCGGAGTGGATGGCATGGTTGCCCTGGAAATTCAGGCCCAGGAACACCGGGATCGGTTTGGAGACACCGTTGGGCAGGTAGAGCAGGATCGTCATGTTGGGGTCCTGCTCGCGACCGGTGAAGTAGACGACCACTTCCTTGCGGGTGGCCCGGCCGTCGAGGGCATTCTTGTTGACGGATGTGGTGATGAAGGTCATGAGCGGGGGCTTGCCGGGGGCCTTGCCGAACATGTGTTCCTCGAAGAGGCCGAGGATCTCCGCTCGGCGTTTCTGCCGCCAGGCGTCCGCGTCGGCCACCTTCGTTCCATCGGAGCCGACCAGCGGGTCGGGCAGCGCGTAGTGAGGCACCTTGGCCTCGTCGTAGTTGGCCTCCTGGGCCGGGAGGATATGAGGGGATGCGACAACTGCCAAAGCCGCCACAAGCAGGGGAAGAACGCGATTTGCAGCCATGCGTGAAACCTCCTTTATCTTTGTCCATCTGTACGACCGACGTCCGATAGGTACACCCA
Organism: Sedimentisphaerales bacterium; assembly: GCA_035476995.1. GTDB lineage: Bacteria > Planctomycetota > Phycisphaerae > Sedimentisphaerales > Anaerobacaceae > PLanc-01. The sequence continues at coordinate 22,692 of DATIKY010000274.1, forward strand.
AACGCCAGGGTTTTCAAGGAAAAAACCGGGGGGCAGCGGTGTCTGCCCGCGCAGGAGGCCATGCCTGCCAGGATTTCACTGGAGGAGTTATTGAAACATCAATCTGTACATTGTCGATAGAGACGTTAAGAATGGGGGTGTCGATATCGGAACCAACGACAGCAAATCGCTGGATCTCTGGGAGATCGGATACGTGCACCGAGTGAAGGATCACGTGGGGGCCATCGCGATTGTCGCGGCGGCTCTTCTCTGGGCTGCGCCGGCATTGGGCTTCGTGTCCGTCCACGAAGGCGGAAACTGGCCCGCAGATTGGCCCCTGCAGTTGGAACCGTACCGCGACCGGGCCAGGACGGTCGAGATCGGTACGACGGTCCGGGAAAGCGTCCACGAGATTCCTTTTGAGACAGTCGCCGATTTCGAGCGGATCTGGCCGATCCTGCTGCAACTTGGCAGCCAGGGGGCTCCGCTTCGGGTATGTCGCGTCGAGATGCCGGGCGAAAGGCAAACCAGCGTGTTCTCCAACGACGCGCCGGTCGTGCGGATCTACACCCCGGTCTACGGCAGCTCCGCCCAGAAGCCCGGCGGCAGGGCCCTGTCGGTGGGACCGCCGTGGCCGTCGTCGGCGATGCTGCCGGACGGGTCGCTGCCCGAGTACGTCGCAATCTCGCAAGATGGATCGCGGTGGATCCCCGCGATCGGCAAAGTCGCCGCCGGGTTCCGTCATCGGGCGCGAGTCGAGATTGAACTGGTCGCCGACGGACGGATTCTGGATTTCGACCGCATTCTGGTTCCGGCCGAGATCGCCATCGTCGACAACCGCGCGGCCGTTGAAGAGGGACTGGGGGCCGACTGGTACGTTTCGCCTCAGGGCAATCCCGGCAATCCGGGAACCGCTGCCGCGCCGTGGGATCTGGCCTCGGCCTTGGAGGGCCGACAGCGCATCCAACCCGGAGACACGCTCTATCTGCTCGAAGGCACATACCGCAGGCGTCCGAACGAGTTGTTCGACGTCCGGCTGCAGGGCGACGAGGAGAGCCCGATCGTGATTCGTCCCGCCGCCGGACAGCGGGTTGTCATCGATGGCGGTCTGGCGGTCCTGAGTCCATCGTCGCACGTCTGGATTCGCGACCTGGAGATCTTCGTGTCCGAGCCTCTGCCCTCCAAACCCGTTTCCGCAGGCTCCAATCCCGCCGATCTGAAGCGTCCTGCCGGGGGCCTTCACCTGCGAGGCGGCCGCAACTGCAAATACATCAATCTGGTCATCCACCACTGCAATCAGGGCATCAGTTGCTGGAAGGGGGAGATGAATCCCGAGATCTACGGCTGCGTCCTCTATGGCAACGGCTGGCTCGGCTCCGACCGGGGCCACGGCCATTGCATCTACACGCAGAACGACCTGGGGGTCAAGACCATCTCCAACTGCATCATGACCTGTCCCTACGACGGCGGCTATACCGTGCACGCCTATGGGTCGGAGCAGGCCAGCGTGAACAACTACCTGCTGACCGAGAACATCTGCTACAAGAAAGGCCCGTTCCTGATCGGCGGGGCCTCCCCCAGCCACGGCATTCGCGTTTACCGCAACATCCTCTATGGCATCGACATGCAGATCGGCTACACCGCGGCGTACAACGAAGACTGTGAGATCCTGGACAACCTGGTCGTCAACGGCAAACTGGAGACGGTCCGCTACCGAAAGGTGGTCTGGGAAGGCAATCTCGTTCTTCCTTGCGGCGACGCAACTCGCCCCTCGAGAAGCAAGTGCATTCTTCTGGCGAATCGCTACGACCGCAACCGGGCGCACCTGGCCGTTTTCAACTGGGACAACGCGAGCGTCGTCGAGGTGGAAACCGGCCGGTGCATGGACGAGGGCGACACCGCTGAGTTGCTCGACCCCGAGAACCTGTCCGGCAACGCGGTCGCCAGGCTCGTCTGCCGCAAAGGGGTGATCCGCGTCCCGACTCGCGAAGAGTTCGCGGTGTTCGTGGTTCGGATCGTTCGTCGCTAGTGCTCCGTTACGCGTGATTTGATATAGAGTTTCCGGTCTCTTTGCCGATAGGATAGTTGTACCCAGGTAAGGAGACCTATCATGAAGAAGAAGTATACTGTCACCCTGATGGAAGAGGAACGGCGGATGCTGCAG
>DATIKY010000275.1:0-39296 GCA_035476995.1 Sedimentisphaerales bacterium
AACCAATCGGGGGACGTGTGTCGGAGGTGGTTTCCATCCCGCTGACCTGGGATTCCATGCCCGGTAGAATTCCTTGTGTCTTCATGTCCATAATTCTACCATCCGTGTCAAGACCGATTTTTTCACAGCCTCAGCGTCCCCAGACGTAGAGAATGTACTAGGCGACCGGATGGCTCGGGATCGTTCGACCGTGTTGCACTTCGCATGTTAATGCGCCTACCTGAGACTGGACACCTTTGATTCTCCGATCACAAGGCGTGCCAGGCGATGCCCTCGTACGTCCAAACCCTCGGGTACTTCCGGATGAGCATTTCCTTCTCCGCCTCGTCGGTCGTGTAGAAATGGCCGCCTCTGGCGGGAGACCAGAACCGGTATACCGGACGGGTCGTCGGCGGCTGCAACCCCGACGGGTAGACGTAGAACGCCACCCCCTCATACGTCCAGATCTTCTGCTGCTCCTTGATGAGCTTGTCCTTTTCCTGCTCGTCGATCGTGTAGAAATGGCTGGAGAGCTTGTCGGACCAGAACCGATGGACAGGTCGCGTCATCGGATCGGAATCGTCGAGGAACGCGGCAAACTCCGCTCCCTCGTATTTCCACACCAGAGGGTACTCGATAAGCAGCCTCTCCTTCTCGTCTCGGTTGACGGTGTAGAAGTGCTTGCCGGTCTTGGGCGACCAGAACCGGTATACGTCGCGGAGAGACGCCTCCAGCAGATCTCCGTTCTCGATCATCAGATTGTCCAGGAAGGCCTGCCCGGAGGTCAGGCTCAACCCGTCGGAGGTCCCGCCGAGCCAGATGTACAGGGGCTTGCCGTTCCACTGGCCTTTGATCAGGCCGGGAAACGTCAGCCATGCGTGATCGGCGCCGTAGCCGCCGTCGCCGACGTAGAGTTCGTCCGCCTCGGCGTTGTACGAAAGGTAGATCGTCGCGCTGTTCTTGAACCGCGGCGCGGTGCTCGTGTCGGCGCAGATCCCGTCCACCGTCCTGTACCAGAAGTGGGCGTACATGCTCGACGCCCCGATTCCGACGCCGATCTGCTGCTGACGCGGCCGCTCGGCGTCGCAGGTCAACCCGAAGCCGATCCAGCCCTTGGGGTATGTCAGAGGCTTGTACTGCAAGTCCACCTTCATGGCGAAATCGAGCCTCGGGTCGAATCGCCAGGCGTTCGAGACGTACATGGCCCAGGCCCCGGCCGCCGACGCGGTGGTCTGAAGCTCCAGACGCCCGTTCCTCTCGACCAACGTGCAGTTCCGCTGGTCCTCCATGTACGTTCGCCAGATGACGCTTCTCTCGTTGTCGTCGAAGTTCTCCCGCAGGATCAACTGCCCCAGGGATAGAGTCGATAAGGAAGGCGCTCCGATCACCTGCCCTGCGGCCCCCTTGACGAACCCCTCAGACCCACACCCCCAAACCACAGCCGCCGCGACGGCCCAAGACGTGATGCGAATCACAGCCTGCATGTCCCTACCTCCCACTAGGATACCCAGAATCCCTTCGCCGCTCAGAATCCATAAGCGAATCATGCGTGGTGCCCCGCGAGATCCGTCTCTATGCGACTCCTGGCGAACACACGGTACTTCATTGCCCGGTGTGAAGGACTGCCCCGCAATCGAAGCATTCGCGCCACCCGCACACCTTGCAAGGCCGTCGTGGAAACCGCGGACTACCGTGTCCTGACTCCGGCCGCTCCTCCATGGTGCTCCATTTTATAAGGCGCAGACGACTGCCATGTCAAGCTGGGAAATTAAGGTTTTGGCTTATGTTATTGAACCCCTGCCGGCAGACCGGGTCGATTCATGCCCCCCCGGCGGACCGGCAGGTCCCATACGATGTCCCTGGAAGCGTCGTATCTCCTGTATTCTGCCCACGTTCCGGACTCGTCCCATAAAGAGTCAAGCTTTGAAAATATGTTTGCCGATGACAGAGAAAGGTGGTAGTCTCTTCCCAGTACTGGCAGTGCGGATTCTGGGCAACCTGGGTCACCTGCCTCCCACAGGGAACAAGGATAGGTTTCGGTTGGGAAGACTGTGGCCTCTGTGGTCACGAAGAAGGAAAGGAGTCGCCATGCGAGGATCGAAAGGATTCGAAATCAAACGATGGGCCAGGCTGGGCGTCTACGTGTGCGCAGTCGCTGGAACCCTGTTTTTCGTCTGCGGTTGCGGCGAGCAACTGACCCGGATGGAGGACAATCAAATCAAGCTGCAAGCCATGGTGGCCGCCAATGCGCGGGAGCTTGCCACCCTCTCCTCGCAGGTCCACGCCGGGACCGCCAAGCTCGGAGAAGGCATCCAGAACCTGGACACGCAAGCCCAGGGGATCGCCGCAGGCGTTCAGACCGTCCAGAGCGACCAGAAGCAGCTCCAGGAAACCGTCGTCGCCGGCCATCGGAACCTCGATGCCAGGGCAGACGCCCTGCGGGCAGGCCAGCAATCCTTGGCAGGCCAAGTGGCGCAGGTCCAGGACACCGCGCAGCGAACGGTCTCCGATCTGACCGCTCTGACCCAGCACCAGGCCGGGCTGCGTGAAACCGTGCTGGCCAATCAGCAGGAGCTGAACACCCACATGGGCGTCGTCGTCAGCAACCAGCAAGGCCTCCAGGCCGGCGTCGTTCGCCTGCACGAGGCGGACGAATCGCTCGCACGAAGTCTCGCCTCCGTGGCGGGCATGCAGGACGCCCTGTCCGCGACCCTCCGGGACAACAACGCCCAATTGGCTGAACGGCTCACGGGCATCGCCACAACCCAGAAGACGACCCAGGATTCGATCGCCGCAAACCACGAACACGTCGGCAATCGGCTCGCGGATCTGGCACAATCGCAGCAGAGGCTCCACGCAGACGTCGAGACCCTCGACGGCAAGATGGTCCGGATGAACGAGGGTCTGTCCGGCGCGGCCTCGACGCTGCAGCAAAGGCTCGCGACCGACCACGACGCCGTGACGTCGCGGATCGCCGGGCTGGCCACGGGCCAACAAGACCTCCAGACCCGCATCGATGTATTGAACGCGAAAGCGGACAAAGCCGCATCGGATTCTGAAACCGCCGTCGCCTCTCTCCAGGAGACGTTGCGGGCCGGACAGGAAGTGGTCACAGACCGGATGGGCGCAAGCCTCCAGAATCAGCAGACGATCCGGACCGCTGTCCAGGACCTCCACAGCAAGACGGACGCCCTGGCTGGGAACCTTGCGGTTGTGGCAACCGAGCAGGCAACCGCGAAAGGCTCGGCGCGAGTTCACCACGACGAGATCATCACCGCGATGGCCGGACTCTCTGACGGACAGCAGTCTCTCCGCTCGGGCATTGAACAGGTCGGCCAAAAAGCAGATACGATCACTTCTGAATTGGCCGCCGCCGCACAGCGGCAGAACACGATGCAGCAGACCGTCGCCGCCGGAAACGAGGCGTTGACCGCCCATACAGCCCTGGTCGCCGACAACCACCGGAACACGAATGCCGCGATTACAGACCTCGGCGTCCGGACCCGGCAGGTGTCCACAGAGCTTCGCGCGATGGCCTCGGCGCAGGACGCCTTCCGTCGGCAGCAGTTGAATCACAATGAAGCGATGACGACTCGCATGACGGGATTGGCCGAGGGTCAGCAGGCCCTTCGGGGCCAGGTGGATCTCCTCACGGCGACCACCAGCCAGACCGCCCTGTCCATGCTCACCTTGAACAACAGCCAGGCGACCTTCCAGCAGGCCATGCAAACGGGCATGAACGGTCTTCATGAGAGAGCCGACCAGACGGCAACGAACGTCAAGGGCATGATCGAGCTGAACTCGGCAATGAACCAGGCGATCACCGCTCAGGCCGCGAGGATGACCGAGAATCAGCAGACCATGAAGGCGGACCTCACCCGCATGGCGGGCGTCATGGATCGGGCCTACGCGGACCTCACCGCGGTATCGCTCGCCCAGGACACGCTTCAGAGCACGTTGGCCACTCGCAGCGACGAGATCAGCGGACGGGTCGCCCGTCTCGACAACAACCAGAAGGACCTCGCGGAGAGCCTCCATGTCCTGACGGCCGCCGCAGGCCAGACGGCTTTGGACGTCATGGGGCTCGCTACCGGCCATGCCGAGTTGAACCGGACCATCCGTGCCGGAAACGACGCGGTCGTCACCCGCACGGCGGCGCTTGCCGACAACCAGAAGACGCTGGGCAGCCAACTCGACGTTTTGACCGCCACCACGAGCCAGACCGCGGCGGACGTCATCGGCGCATCCGATCGGCAGAACGCCCTTGCCGGCATGGTCCGAGCCTACAGCGACTCCGCCACCGGCCATATGGCCAGGCTTGCGGAGAATCAGCAGCGGATGCAGAGCGATCTCGAAGTGCTCACCGCCACCGCCGGACAGACCGCCCTGGACGTGATCGAAACCGCCGAGCGGCAGACCCGGTTCGCCAAGGCCGTCCAGAGCCACAACGACTCGACCGACGTTCGAATGGCCAAGCTCGATGAGAATCAGCAGAAGATGCAAAGCGGCCTCGATGCGTTGGGCGTCACTGCCGGACAGACAGCGGCGAACGTGATCGAAGCCGCCGAGCGGCAGACCCGGTTCGCCAAGGCCGTCCAGAGCCACAACGACTCGACCGACGTTCGGATGGCCAAGCTCGATGAGAATCAGCAGAAGATGCAAAGCGGCCTCGATGTCGTCGCCGCCACCTCGCAGCAGACGGCCAAGGATCTGGTCGCGGTGACCGGCCGGCAGGACGCGCTTGCGTTGGCGATCCAGAGTCACGATGAATCGGTAATCGACCGAATTGCGAAGCTGGACGAGAATCAGCAGAAAACCCAGAGCGGCATTGAGACCGTGGCGACCACCGCAGGTCAAGCGGTTCGCGACATCGCCACCCTCAGCGAAATCCAGGCCAAGTCCGATCAGACCGCCCAGGCCGGCCGTTCGGAAGTGACCGTCAGACTGACCGAGATCGCCCAGGGCCAGCAAAGCTGGATCGAGAGATTCGACGCAGTCCAGACCCGGATTCAGACGATGGCCGACGGCATCGCGACGCTCGACCAGCAGCTCGCCAGACTCCAGGGCGTCCTCCAGACCGGCGTTCAAACCACCAGCGCCGCGCTCGACGCAAACGAACAGCAGCGTCACCAGTTCGAGGCCAAGATCGCCCAGGACGTGCAAGCGATGATCGACGCCCTCTCGCAGCTTCGTCAGACTCAGGCCCAGCTCCAGGAGCAGATGAGTCAGGTGCACAAGAGCACCCAGAGCCAGGCGGACACGCTCAAGACCACGATCGAGCAGTTGAAGGCCGCTCCGACCCAACCGCTTCCCGTCGAGGTCAAGGTCGGAGACGCCGCCGGGTCGGTCGAACCGGTCGTCGTCCAGACCGGCGAGTGACCCTCGGCCGCCGATCGCACCGAGGCCTCAAGAACACGAGATCAGAGACAAGAAAGGGGATGGCGAAAGTCATCCCCTTTTGCTTGCGCCGAATTCACGAGGAATCACAGCAGCGTGATCCCCGCCTCCCGGCAGCGGTCGATGACCCACTGAGGCCACACGCTCGCGTGCACCTCTCCGACGTGCAGCTTCCGGAGAAAGAACATGCACAGACGCGACTGGCCGAGGCCGCCTCCGATGCTCAGGGGCAGTTCGCCCGCCAGGAGCCTCTTGTGCCATGGGAATTCCCGCCGGGCCAGGGCCCCGCGAATCCGCAACTGCTCTTGCAGCGAATCCGCGTTCACGCGAATCCCCATGGAGCTGATCTCGAACGCTCGATCGAGCAGCGGATACCACAGGAGAATGTCGCCGTTGAGGCCCTTGCAGCCGTTGACAGTGGGCGTGATCCAGTCGTCGTAATCCGGCGCCCTCCCATCGTGAATCGTTCCGTCGGGCAGTTCGCCGCCGATGCCGATCACGAAGGCCGCCCCGCATTCTTTCACAATCCGGTTCTCCCGCTCCCGCGGCCCGACGTCCGGCCATCGCCGGAGCAGCTCTTCCGCATGGACAAACGTGATCTCCTCCGGCAGCGTCGGCGCGATCTGCGGATACCGGCCATGCACCGCCCGCTCCATCATGCGAAGCACCGAATAGATCGAACGGACGATCCCCTTGAGAAACTCCAGGTTCCTGTCCTGCGGGTTGACGACCCGCTCCCAATCCCACTGATCCACGTAGACCGAATGCAGATTGTCCAGACACTCCTCGTCGGGACGGATCGCGTTCATGTCGGTGTAGAGCCCTTCGCCCGGCCCGAAGCCGTAGTCCGCCAGCACCATCCGCTTCCACTTGGCCAGCGAGAACAGGCATTCGGCCTCGGACAGCCCGTCGTCCTTGATGCGGAACGTCGCCTTGGCCTCCACGCCGTTGAGATCGTCATTGATGCCGCAGCCTTTCCGCAAGAACAGGGGCGCCGAGACCCGCTGAAGATTCAGTGCGGTCGCCAGGTGATCCTGGAAGAAATCCTTGATGAACTTGATCGCGCGCTCGGTCTCGCGCAGATTCAACGTAGGTCGATAGCCTTCAGTCAAGATCAGATCCGGCATGGGAGCCTCCAAACCACGTTCACACAGTCCAACCGACACGCCGCGCGGCGGCCCAAACGATATCCCAATCCTCCCGCTCGGTCAAAGCAAAAAGCCGGGCCGACCGCCCCCGGCCCGACCCCCCAACGACAATCCGGGCTCTCACTCTTGATAAGAACGAATTCAACGCAATAATGGAACAAGACGAACGACTGGGAACAAGGGAACTTCCAGGTCGAAGTCCCATGGAGTCAAGCTCGACAGACTGGAGATCGGACATGAGAACACGCGGATTTCGCCGCCTCGGCATCGCGGCGGTCCTGGCAGGCGCGGCCCTGGCCGGTTGCAGCATCAACATCAATGGAGACGCGTTCAAAGCCAAGCACATCCGAAGCGAGGATCTGAGCGTTCCTCTGGCCGGCATCGCCACGCTGGACGTGAGCACGAACGTCGGTCGGATCGAAGTGAAGGCAGCCGACGTCGCGGAGGCGCAGATCGCCGCCGTGATCACAGTCAAAGCCAAGACGCAAGAACAGGCGCAGGACTTGGCCGAGAGCGTTCGCATCGAAGCCAAGACGTCGGGGCGGACCCTCGTGGTCAATGTGGTCAAACCGTCCGGCTTCGGCCGCAATCAACTGTCGGTGGACTTCACGATCACCGCCCCGCCCTCGCTGGGGATCAAGAGCACCGTGAACGTCGGAGACCTCCACATCGCAGGTTTTGCAGGCCCGGTGCAGGCTCGCAGCGAAGTCGGCTCCGTCACCTGTCTGGGCCTGCGCAGCGACGCTACCGTACACACGAACGTCGGAGACGTCCGCGCGGAGTATGCGTCGGACGCACCTGCCACGATCTCGATCGACGCTTCCGCCAACGTCGGAAACGTCGAACTGACGGGCCCGAAGGACATCTCGGCTACAGTCGCCGCCGAGACGAACGTCGGCTCCATCAGCAGCGACCGGCCGCTCACCATATCGGGATCGCTCAAACAATCGATTCGGGCCTCGCTCGGCAATGGCGAAGGGCGGATACAACTCCGCTCGAACGTGGGCTCGATCCGAATCCGCTGAATGCCGATCGCTATGGAGCCAGCAGGGCCATCGCGAGTCCTGCCGCCGCGACGCACAAGGCCGGCGGCAGCACCTTCAAGATGATCCGCATCAGCGGCGCATTGAAGTAGCTGGCCGACAGAGCCAGGCACAGGTGGATCGGACTGATGGCCAGCCCGAAGACGACGCCCGCGAAGGCCAGCGTCTCGACGCCCAGAAGCGTTTGGCCCCCGGTCTGAATGAACGGCATCAGGAACGGATACGTGATCGCCACGGTCGGCGTCGTCACTCCCGTGCTGAAGCTCACCAGGAACGGCAGCAGGAACACCACCAGCAGCGGCGGCATGTGGATGGCCTGGAAGAACGTCACGACGTCGCCGACCGCCCCGCCGGCCTCCAGATTGAGCTTGAACCACAGGGCCCCGAACAGCAGCAGCACGATGTCCGCCTCGCGGGCGGCCTTGAAGATCCCCGGCCAACGCCTCACGTCCACCCGATGGAACAGCAGCAATCCGAGGATCGCCAGCAGGATTCCCACCGCCGGCGGAACATGCAGTTTCACGTACAGAATCGCGGTGAACAGAATGGGCCAGAACACAAGCACGAGATCCTTCATATGAGAGCCGATGCTCGCGCGGGCCTCCATGTGCTCCGCCCGTCGCGGCGGAATGCCGGCCAGCAGAAGGAACAGCACCCCGCCGATCAGGCCCGCCGCCGCCAACGCGGCATGGTACGCGACGATCTTGCCCGGCGAGACACTCAGCATCGTCACGATCAGGGGCACCGCCGGAAAGAGCGGCCAGACCGGCTCCCACTGATGGCGGAAGAAGAAATTGATCGCCGCGACGCGACTTCGTTCGACGCCGATCTTGTCGCCGGCCTCGCGGACCATCGGAGCCGAGAGCATGATCCCGCCGGGCGTCGGCAGCAAACCCATGACCAGGGGAATCGCCGCCAGGGCCACGCGCCGACTGCGGAACAAGCCGTGCATTGCGGGGATGAGTCGGGCCGAAAGACCGATCTGTCCCATCGCCTCGCCCACCACGTTGACCAGAAGCAGGAGCAGCGTCAGGGACACGAACAGGTACGGCGTAGTCTCCGTCAGCGGTCGGTCATGCCATTCCGTCGCCAGATGGCCCCACATCTGGCCCGGCGTAACCTGCAACAAGATCGCCAGCAGCACGGCCGAGGCCGTCATTGCCTTGCCGATCCGAACCCGCAGCCGAAGCAGAACCACCAGCGCCAGCAACGACACAAGAATCGCGATCAACGCATACATTCGAAAGATTGCACTCCAACCGAGCCATCGAGGTGTCGGAACGAAGGGAGCATTATCCCTGTCGCATGAACGGCAGTCAACAGGAGGGTTACTTGGCTGGATCGCCTCTACGAGCGCAAGGCGAGAGCTGCACCGAGACGGTACGCCTCCTCCAGTCGCTGTGGTTCCTGGCGGATCGCGCCTTTGTCCCCGACGCCGGGAACGACGATGGTGTCCGCCAGGTTCATTTCGAGATACGCCAAGCTCTTGCGGAAGAAGTCCACGACAGGCCGCCAGGTCTCCTCGTGCGTTTCCTCCAGGAGCACGGCCGCCACGGCCCGCTTGCCCCGCACCTTCGGCATTCTCGACTCCCTGGAATCGCGAGGCTCATGGTTCGCGCGTCACCCTCCCGCCGCATCCGCGACCGCGTTGACGACGCGTACGTCATAGTGAGCAGCCGCAAGGAAATCGTCAACACAAATCATAGATCCGCGACGGCTCTGTGTCGCGGTTGCCATGGCGTTGACAAACCGGCGACTCTCCGCTACTTTGGCGCTTTCTTTGGGAGTAGTTCGTATGGAATTGACGTGGATCAACAAGCTTCGGATCGCGGCGGTGGCGGCATTGGGCATCGTCGTCATCGGGATTCTCGCCTGGCCGCTGGCCGCCCCGGCAGACCCGCTGCTTCCGGTCCGAGCCTCTGCCATCGGTTTTTCCGGCACGCTGCTGCTGCTCGTCCTGGCCCTGGCGATCGGATTCGGGGGCTACTTCATCGCCTGGCCTCACGGTCGGGAGATCGGCATTCTAGGGGTGCCTTTCGGCCTGACCATCTGGGCGGGTCGTTCGGGTCCCATGCGGGCGCTGACGCAGATCCGGGACGACGCCGCTGAACGGGCCGCACTCGTGCAATCCCTTCGCGTGGAACCCCTCTACTGGATGCTGCTCGTCGCGGCGGGCTTCGCAGGGGTCCTGCTGGCGCAGCGTCTGCGACAGGCGCCTCGCAACAACGTCTTGGAATCGAACGCGCATTCGATCCGAAAAGGTCCAGCCGGCAACGTCTACACGAATTGCCTGCTGGCCTTGGGCGCATCGGTCGTCGTCTCACAATTCTTCCTGGGCGTCTTCGTGCAGAATCTGGCGATGTCCCACAACGTGGCGGCTCAGCCGGACGTCGGTCAAATCATCTTCGGGGTCGCGGCCGCCTTCGCGGTCGCAGGCTTCCTCGTCAAACAGTTCCTCGGCCAAAGCTACCTTTTGCCTGCCCTGTCGTCAGTGCTGGTTGTCGGACTGGCGCAGGTTCTCCACTATCGAGGCCAGGCCATCCAGAGGTTCGCGGAAACCCTGCCGGCGTCCTTTTTTCCGCATAGCGCCTTTGCGGTCGTCCCTGTCCAACTGGTGGCTCTGGGGACGCTGGGTTCGGTCCTCGGTTTCTGGATGGCGGTCCGATATGACTGGTGGCGCAAGTACGAAACCGTCTGACTTCCACCGGTCCATCACGCTTTCTTCGGGCCTCAGACAGCCTGTAAAACATTCCACTGAATAGACTTACGGATATTCAGCCCCATGGTCGTCGTTCCCTGTACAAAGAAAACCAAAATTGTCTGCTCCCCCCCCTCCAATTGGCCGAAATAAGGATGTCCTGAAACCTTCAGGACTCAGATGCGGGGCCAGGGACGTGAGGCCTCCCACGCGATCCGTCGCGTGAAGGAACACACGTAGGGCCGCCGTGGATAGGGAATGTGGAAGAATCGGCTATACGAACAGGTGAAGTGCCCGCATCGTAAGGAGCACTGTAAAGCCAGCCGATAAAAGGAGTTAACGATGTTGGTTCTGAGCAGACAAAAAGACGAGTCCATCATGATCGGCGACGAGGTCGAGATCACCATCGTCGATGTGCGGGGTGACAAGGTCCGGCTGGGAATCACCGCGCCCAAGCACATCCCGGTCCATCGCCGAGAGATCTACGACGCCATCCAGCGGGAAAAGGCCCAGAAGACTGATGGAGAGCTTCAGACCGGCGGCAACAACGAACACCACGACAGCGCCGAAGAAACCCTTCACAAGAAGGCGCCCCAGAAGTAGACCCGCCTGAGATCTGCTCCCAGCACCCATCGACTGTCTACAACCCTCTGGTTCGACAGAGGGTTTTCTTTTGCGCCCATAGCCCACTGCGACCCCCAATCGACCTTCCCAGGCCCTCGTCATCCAGGGATCGCCACCTGGACCGCCGTCACGTTCAACGCCTTGGCCAGATCCCGCGGATCGATCCGAACGAGGAAGCCCCGAGCCCCGCCGTTGATGTAGATCTTGTCCAGCCCCAGAATGCCCGCTTCGCAGTAGACCGGCATTGCCTGCTTCGTGCCGAAAGGACTCGTCCCGCCGACCAAGTACCCACTGTGGCGACTAGCCGCCTTGGGATCGCACGGACTGACCGACTTGACGCCCAAAATCCTCGCCAGCCCCTTGGTCGAAACCTCGCGGTCGCCATGCATGAGCACGATCAGGGGCTCCTTGGCGTCGGTCTCCATGACGAGAGTCTTGACGACGACATGCTCGTCCACGCCCAGTTCCTGCGAGGAGACGCGGGTGCCCCCCCGCTCTTCGTACTTGTAGAAAAAGGGTTCGAACTCGATCCCGTGATCGAGCAGGCATCGAATCGCGTTGGTCTTGGGATAATCCTTCTGCGCCATAGGCGACAATTGTAGAGCCGGACGCGGCCTTTGCCAAGCGGCAAAACGGGAGGACCTTCGACGGCATTCTTCATGTTGACAGGTCTTGCACGCGTAGGATACAACATGTCAGGCTTGTCATAGGAGTCGCATATGAACAGGGATGGAGCGGACAAGAAGATCCTGAAATGGATCCACGTGGCCGCGACAGTCTGGTTCGTCGCATGCACCGGGTATCTTGTGATGACCGGACTGCGCCAGGCGGGATTCAACTGGTGGCTGGCCTTCTCGCTGTCCGGGTACTCCACCAGCATGCTCCTGCTTCTCATCTGTCTCTATCTGTTCGCCTTCTATCACGGCGTCCGAGGGACGCGACGCACAGAGACCGAGCATCCCCTGACGTCGACCGGCTACTACATGCTCCTTTACGTGTCGGCTCCCCTGTTTGCCGGCATGGTTTTCGCCGCGGGACATGAGGACGTTTTCGGGACAAGCGGATACATGATCCCCGTCGCGATGGGAACGCTGAAAGCGACGTTCCTCACATGGGTCGTGATCGATCCCCTCGTGGGCATCCTGGAGATGGATCTGCCGGCGAGCCGACGCCACCGGGCCGAACGTCGGGCCCGAATGAAGGAATACGATCGGTTGATTGGGGAGACTGAGACAAGAGACTGCGGCACACGCATCTGTCTATGACGATGGCGGTGAGACTGCACGAAAGAAACAACATGGCCGAGATTGTAAGACCTCACTCGGCAATCGCCAAGTGGCAAGAACGGGCGGAGCCCGCCCCGCCGTCATCAAGCCAAAAAATATTCACGAGCTGCGTATTTTTCTGTTTGACTTGTCTTACATCTGTAGGATATTATATCTGACGTCTGTAAGAGGAGACGTCTATGAGCAAGGAAACGTTGCGGGCGATGAGCCCGGCGGAAACCGAGATCCTTCGATTGGTCTGGCAGCTCGGCGAGGCGACGGTGCAGCAGGTGCACGAGGCCCTGCCGGAAAACCGCGAGGTGGCCTACAAGACGGTCCAAACCCTCCTTCGACGACTGGAGGAGAAAGGCTATCTGATCCACAAGATCGAAGGCAAGGCCCACGTCTTCTGCCCGGCCGTCAAGCGGGAGGCGGTCGTCAAGCGAACCGTCCTTGATTTTCTCGACCGCCTCTTCGGCGGCGATCCAAAACCCCTGATGCACTTCCTCGCGAAGGAAGGCCACATTGACACGAAGGACATTGAGGAATTGAGGAGACTGATCGACGAATCTTAGCGAGTCTTTATTGCGGAGGTACTGCCAATGAATGAGATCATGCGACACGTGGCGGCCCAGAGCTGGCAGATCGCCCTGCTGACGGCGGCCGTGGCAATCATCACGTTCGCCCTGCGACGAGGCAGCGCGCACGTGCGTTACCTGCTCTGGCTGGTCGTGGTGGCCAAGTGTCTCGTGCCGCCATTGCACGTGATGCCGCTACGGGTGCTCCCGCCGGTGCTCACGAGAACGTCGCCCGCATCGCCGCTGCCGGCGCGCAGCACGGATCCATCACCCATCCCAAGTCCGATCCTGCCCGACGCACTCAGGGTCCTGCACGAAGCCCTCTCATTTCCTGTGGATCGCGGTGTTGATGCTCGTCCATCTGCAAGCACCACAGTTCTGCTCTCCCCCTTGGGACGTGCCGCGACAATCCTCTGGTTGATCGGGGCGGCCTCCTACCTGGCGATGAACCTGCTGCGGGCCGTGCGGGGTCACTGCCAGCTACAAAAGACGCGAAAGCCCCTTCCCTGTAGTATACAGGCAGACGCTGCGGATCTCCTGGGAGCCTATGGCGCTCGACGCTTGCCGAGGGTTTATAGCGTGGACGGTGTGAGCCAGCCGTTCGTGTGGGGCCTCCTGCGAGGCAGTATCTACGTTCCACCGAGTTTTCTCTCCCTTGAGAGCCCCGAGCATCGACGGGATATCCTCGCTCACGAGTTGAGTCACGTCCTTCGCTTCGATGCTGCCGTCAACGCGCTCCAGATCATCGCCCAGAGTCTGTTCTGGTTTCATCCGTTTGTCTGGTGGGCCAACCGCAAGATCCGCCGGGAGCGGGAGAAATGCTGCGATGAGATGGTCATTGCACGCCTGCACACACCCCCGAAGGACTACAGCACGGCCATCGTCGAGACGCTCGCCCGCGCCGGAAAATCGGACCGGTCCGTACCCTCGCTGGCCGTGGCCAGTCCCGTCAGGCACATCGAGGGGAGAATCAGAGCGATCCTCCGGCCGGGGAAACGATTTCACGCTCGTCCCAGCCTGCCGGTGGTGACGCTGGTTATTCTGGCTGCACTGGCGGCTGTCCCAACCACATTGGTGGTTACCGCCCTTACGCTGGAGCCCATCGCGCTGCCCGTGCCGCTGGCCGAGTTTCCACACGTGCTGAACGGGTGGACCGGCGAGGACCTGGAGATTCCCACAACCGTACAAGAGTACATGCGGGCGAATTTCGCCGACGATTTCATCAGCCGGCGTTACACGAATGAAGCCACAAGGCAATCGGCGGACCTGTACGTCGTGTATTGCTCGTCGCGCCCCAGCGGGATTCTGCGTCATCAGCCGTTGCGGTGTTACGCGGCGAATGGATGGATTTGGGATCACGCCACCTCCCAGTCTGTTGTAACCCCGTCGAATCGCCTGTTTCCCTTGGCAATGCACAGATTTCGCCACCCTCCCACGCAAAGGCAGGTGGCCGTGGCATGCTTCTATATGGCGGACAACGAGTTCGTGAGCGAGCAGGACCTGTCGCTACGATTGGCCCGGGAAACATCACAAGACCGGCCTCGGTACGTGGCCCAGGTGCAAATCAGCTCCAGTCAGGAGGATTCTGTTCACTCGGCAGCCAGCGCGATGGTCGATGCTTTCGTGGAAGCCTTTGGCATACGCGGCCCTTCGTTGCTCATCATTGAGGGAGCGGAGAGACGGCCCGGCGCCGAAGAAGCGGGGAATGGGACAGAGTCGCGACAATCGCGTCTCGCCGTGCGACGCTTCAACTCCGAGCTGGCGTTCGACGTGTTCGTTCAAGAGACTCTCCCTCACCTGCCGGACTTGGATCCCGCCATCATCGCGTCGGGACCGAAGAAGTGCATTGGGCACACTCCCGCCACCGCTCCGGTGGCGATCCCCGCCGGCCGGATCTGGTGGGTGACGCCCTCGGCCCCGGTGCAGGACTGGAATCGACTCATCCGTGAATTGGACGCAAATGGTGTTCCCGGCCTCATGCTGCCCATGGCTACCGACTTGGACATGGAACATCTCGCGGGGCTGCCGCGTCTGAAGTACCTGGATCTGGCCTCCTCCCAGATCACGGATGCAGGTCTGGCCTCTCTGCGGAATCTTACCCAATTAGAGCGTCTGAGTCTGCCTTTCGCCAAGGTCACAGACGCGGGCCTTGCCCACTTGGCGGGGATGACTTCGCTGCGGATCTTGGACCTGAGCTACACGCAGGTTACCGATGCGGGTCTCGCCCACCTCAAAGGCATGGTCGGACTGTGGTGTCTGTGCGTGTGGGGTGACCCCGTCACAGATGCCGGCGTGGCGAATCTCCAAGGTCTGACGAAGCTGCAGTTCCTCGACCTGCGCGAGACCCAGATCTCCGACGCCGGCTTGGCCCATCTGGCCGGCCTCTCCGAACTGCAGGCGCTGTTCTTGGGAAATCCCAGGATCACAGGGTCGGGCTTGGCCTATCTCAAGGATCTGCCTCGCCTGAGGGGACTGGTCCTCGTGAATACCCAGGTCACGGACGACAGCCTGATCCATCTGGCGGGCATGACGAAACTGCAGGGATTGGCCTTGTCCGGCCCCCGGATCACGAATGCGGGCATCGCCCACCTCCACAACCTCGCCGGGCTGCAATTCCTGGAACTGGAGAATACCCGGATCACGAATGCAGGGTTGGCATCTCTCGGGGAGATGACCCAATTGCAGTGGCTGGACCTGACCGGCGAGGAGATCACCGACGCGGGTCTGGAACAGCTCAAGAGCCTGACCGGCTTAGAGCACCTCACCATACGGGGCAAGCAGATCACGACCGCCGGCCAACAGCGACTCAAGAAGGCTCTCCCCAATCTCACGACAGATTGAGACTCCATTGACGAGCAGGAACGCGGCAGAAATGGAACCCAGCGGCAGCGGCACAGACACGGCGATGAAAGTGATGCTCCGGCGAATTCACTTGGTCGCGACGGTCTGGTTCGTCGCATGCGTCGGCTACCTCGTTTCAGTCGGATTGCGTCAGGCGGGGTACAACTGGTGGATGGTCGTTTCCCTGTCCGGATATTCCACCAGCATGCTCCTGCTTCTGATCTGTCTCTACCTGTTCGCCTTCGTTCACGGCATGCGAGGGGCGCGACGCTGCGAAGCCGAACATCCCCTGACCGGCGCTGCCTGCTACATGGTCTTTTATGTATCAACCCCATTGCTTGCGGGCCTATGTGCCGCTGCCGGCGCTGAAGCCCCGTTCGGAACAAACACACATCTGATCCATGTCGCAACGGCAACCTTAAAGGCTACGTTCGTCGCATGGATCGTCGTCGACCCGCTGGTGGGGCTCATGGAGATGGATCTGCCTGCAAGCCGCAGCCATCGCGCTGCGCGGGTGGCCCGGATGAAAAACTACGACCGCTGCAATGGTGGAACAATACCACGGGATTGCAGCCCATAAGTCACTGTGGCACTCACCAGGAAACACCACGGACGAGGCTGTGGAGGGCCTCGCCCGTGCGGATAGCGCCATCTGCGTAGGGGCGACGCTGCGTCGCCCTTCCGCTTACATTCTCTTGTACCGCGGACCGCCGCCGCCTTCGGGGGCCGTCCAGCGGATGTTGTCGAACGGGCACTTGCGCTGGCAGGTCTTGCAGTGCAGGCAGTTCGACGGGTTGGCCGCCTTGGGCTGGCCGTGGATCGTCTCGTAGACGCCCGCCGGACAGAACGCCACGCAGGGGGCCTCCAGAACCGGCAGACACTTCGTCGTGCAGATCGTCGGATCCAGGATCTTGAGGTGCGAAGGCTGCTCCTCGCGGTGCTCCGTGAACGCGACCGCGGTGAAGCCGTCCTTGTCGAAGCTCCCGCGCGGCTTGAGCCGGTACGGGGCCGCAGTCATCGCCTCATAGTCCTTCTCGACCTGGAAGTGCGGCAGCCAGTTGTTCAGGACCGACAGCGGCATGCCCTGGAGCGGACCGAACTTGGCGACCGTCTGGCGGAAGTTCTTGGCGCTCTTCATCTCGCTGGCGATGTTGGACTGCTCGACGCCCGCGGTGTACTTTGCAGCCGCGTCGCCCGGGTTGTCAAGCGAAGCGACGATGGCCTTGGCCGCCTGAATGCCGGAGTTGATGGCGTTGTGCAGGCCCTTGATCTTGAGCATGTTGACGAACCCGGCGCTGTCGCCGAGAATCATGACGTTGCCCTTGCCGATGGCGTTGGTCTCGGGATCGCGCGGGACGGCGCACCAGCCGCCCTCAGGAATCATCTTGGCCCCGGCCTCAACGACCGTGCCGCCCTCGATGTATTGCTTGACGAATTTGTGCTCCTTGAACCGCACCAGTGCGTCCTGCGTGTTGAAGTCGTGATATTTCCAGTCCAGGCCGACGATCATGCCGACCGCCAGGTGGTCCTGCTCGCCGGCATAGACGATGCCGCCGCCGAACATGCCGGGACCGAGGACCGGCGTCCAGATCGGATAGCCCATCGCGTGGACGACCCGGCCGCGGGTGAACTTGTTGTACTGCTCGGGCGAGACCTTGATCAGTTCCTTAACGCCCAGCGAGTAGAGCTGCGGCGAGTGACGCTTGAGGCCCGCCTTTTCGACGAACCGCTCGGTGACCAGGCCGTCGCAGCCCTCGGCCAGGACGATGAATTTCGCCTGGATTGTCTCGCCTTCGATGTAATTGGGCTGCTTATGCCCTTCCTTCTCGATGCCTTGGTCGACCAGCTTGACGCCCTCGGCGATCAGCTCGCCGTTGTGCACCACATGGTCGGCCGCGAAGCCCGTCATGACCTCGATGCCCATGCCCCGGGCGATCCCGCCGAGCCATTTCGTCAGCCGGCTGATCGAGACGGAGTAGTCGCCGTGATGGATCATCTGTCCGAAGGCCAAGCCCATGCCTTTGGCCATCTTGATCATCGGGAAGATCCCGAACGCCATGTTCTTGCCGAGCAGGAACATGATGTCGTCCTTGTCGATTACGTTGGCCAGAACCTGCTTGGCCTCGTCGGTGTCGCGCCAGCCGGGCTTGGCGGCGTCGAGCAGCGTGCCCAGCGGCTCCTTCTCGAGAACCGCGCCGGAGAGGTTGTGGTTGCCCAGATCCAGGGCCTTGTCGATCACGCAGACATCGATATCCGGCTTGAGGACCTTCAGTTGGATGGCGGTCGAGAGCCCGGCCGGGCCGGCGCCCACGACCAGGACCGACGCTTTGTTGAAGTCACTGTGATTAGGCACGTTCTACCTCTCGATTTTCGATTTATTATTTACGATTTACTATTCGCGCCGAGCCACAGGAGAAACACGTTCGAGCTGACTGGCCATCGACATCCCAAATAGTAAATAGTCAATTGTAAATAGTAAATTCCAGGGGCTTACGCTTCGTGAAGGGCTTCCACCAGCTTCGGCACCACATCCTCGGCGGTCCCGACCATATAGTAGTCGCACTGCTTGAAGATCGCGGCGTTCGGGTCGCTGTTGACCGCGACGATCGTGCCGCTGTTGGCGACGCCGATCATGTGCTGGATGGCGCCCGAGATTCCCAGCGCGACGTAGAGCTTGGGACCGACGGACGTGCCGGTCTGGCCCACCTGGTGGATGCGCTCGATGTAGCCCTGCTCGACCGCGGCTCGCGACGCGCCCCGCTCGACCTCGGTTTCGAGCTTGCGGCTCAGAGCGCCGCTCAGATGGCCGATGAGCTTGTCGAAATCCTCGCGGCTCTGCAGGCCCTTGCCGCCGGAGACGATCGCGTCGGCATGCAGGTTCACCGCGCCGTGCCCCAGTTCCGTTTTGATGATCTCCAGACTGACGTCGTCGTCCGTCAGATCGACCTTGTGGTGAATGATCTTGCCCTTGCGGGTCGGATCGGCCGGGATGCGCTTCATCACGCCCGGACGCGCCGTGGCCATCTGGCACTTGGAACTCTTCGTGCGGATCGTCGCCATGACGTTGCCGCCGAGGGCCGGACGGGTCTGCAGGAGCAGGCCGATCTCGCCCTTTCGCGAGCTGTCGCGGATGTCCAGACCGGTACAGTCGGCGGTCAGGCCGCAAGCGGTGCGGTAGGAAATCATCGGAGCCAGACTTCGCCCCTGCGGCGTCGCGGCATAGAGAACGATCTGGGGAACATACTTGTCGATCGCGTCCGAGATCACCTTGCGATAGGCCGTCGGGTCGAACTCCGCCAGAAGATCGTGCTCGATGGCATAAACGGTGTCGGCGCCGGCGGCGATCAACTCCTCCGCCATGTGGGCGACGTTCTGGCCTGCGATGCAGACGCCAACCTTCGTTTCGAGAGAATCGGCCAGTTCGCGGGCCTTTCCGGTCAGTTCAAAGGTCGCAGGATGCAGGATGCCGTCTGCATGTTCGGCGGCGACCCAGACCTCGCCTTGGAAAGCGGGCTCCATCGCTTTCATCCCGGCCAACATGTCCTCGACCGCCTTCTGGGGCAGCTTGCCGCCCACCGCGGCGATGACCTTGGCCTGCATGACCTCGTCGATCAGCTCGGCCTTCTTGACGCCCAGGTCTTTCAGGATCTGAGCCAGGAGATCGAAGTCCTCCTGCTCCTTGACCGTGGCTTCGAAGGGGCGATGATAGAAACTGGCCCGGCGTTTGGGCAGGACGTACTTGCCCTCGTCCTTCTTGCCGCCGCCGGAGGCCTGACCGTTGCCCGTCTTGAAGCCCTCGACGATGATCTTGACCAGTTCCCTGGCGTCGTGGACCTGCTTGCACTTGCGGGTGCTCTTGGCGGGCGGAAAGACGCGGATCACGGCGGTCTTGGAGCCCTTGGCCCCGATCAGCGGCGCCTTGATGTCCTCGGCGCCCCACTGGATCACCGGCGCCTTGGCTGCCCAGCGAGTGCCGGAAAACGACGCGAACAACGGGTACTCGTACTTGGCGACGGTCAGCACGGCCGGCAGCTTCCTGGCTGCGACGGTCTGGCTGCCGCCGCTGATGATGCGGGTGAATTCGAAGCGGTTGTTCTTAAACTGGGCGCCCGTCACATAGGCGATGCAGGGCAGTCCCAGCTCCTCGGCGAGTTGTGCGGGCACTTGAGCCGTGTCGCCGTCGACCGACTGCATGCCGGCGACCACGTAGTAATCGTCGCCGCAGTTGAGGGTCTCCTTGACGATCCGTCGGATGGCGCAGGCCAGCGGATTGGCCGTGGCGACCGTGTCGGCGCCGCCCAGAGCCCTGTCGGTCAGGAGCACGACCTGATCGACCGCGCGGGCCAGGCTGTACCGCAGCACGTCCACAGCCATCGGCGGACCCATGGTCACCGCGACGAGGCGGGCCTTGGCGTCGCCGCTGATCTTTCTCATGTGGCTCGCGAACGCCAGCGCCTGCGCGTCCAGCTCGTTGATCACGTTGGCCAGGCGCGAACGGACGAGCGTGCCGGTTTCCGGGTCGAACGCGTTGTCCGTAATCTGCGAGACGTCGGGAACCTGCTTGACCAGTACGATGTAGTCACCCATAAGCAAATTTCCTAAACAGAAACACCCTTAGCGGTGGGGGTATTGAGAGCGTGGACAGGACGTACAACTTGCGTCGCCCCCCATGCTGCCGTTACCTGTCTGTGACCTTCGTGCGACCAAATCTTCCAGGACCACCACTGATTATCCCGAGCGGTAAGTTGCGTATGATAGGGCTCTGTTACAGTCGTGTCAACGGATTTCGGCGAAATGCGGAATCCATCGCGACAACCGGACGAGAAAACCATGAAGACGCGCGTAAGTCCTTGCAGGAACTGACTTAATCGCGACTGTGGGGATTGGTGATGGTCGGGGGCGACGAGCCGATGACGACACAAACAACAGCAAGAAGAAGACAGGTTTTCCTTTCGCTCGGGGTCGCTTTGGCGGCCTGCCTCCCCGGCCGGCATCGGACGGGGCCAGCTTTCATCCTCCTGCGGCAGGCCGACGTTCCGGGCAGGTTTCTTTTCATCACCACGACGTTCACTTAAAATCTCCAAGGACCGAGAATTCCTTTGCTTTCGCGGGCGTTTCGGGTATACTAGTGGTGTCCTGCGCGGTATGGGTCTGTCTCCGCAAGGCGGGGTGGTTCGCGAGCCGCATCCCGCACCGCATGCCGTGAGCAGTCAGGGGAGTAGCCCGTGTGGCCGGGCAACACATGTGATACGGAGGAGGTATCAAGATGAATCGACACAGTCTTCAACAGAAAACGTTTTGGGCCGTCCTGGTGACATTCTGTCTGGGCGCAGGGAGCGTCCTGGCCGGTGAGGGGTATGTACGTCCGACGTACCCTGCGGGCTTCGCGCCGGGGACACGGGTGACCCTGCTCGCCGACGCGCCGACGGTCGGCGAGGGTCTCAGGACCGGCATGAGCGGCACGATCATCTGCTGCGACACCGACGATTGCACCAGGTCGCTCCTGGTGAGCTGGGACCTCTGGACAGGCGGCAGCGACGACGAAGGACGCTGCGCCACGCCGGTGGTCGGGCCGTATCCCGCCGGTTCGGCGGCCTGGGTCAACCCCAAGACCGTTCTGCTGGGCAGGGCGTTCGACAAGGTCGGCATCCTCCATCGGGATGCAGAAGGCTGCTTTTCCCTGGCGACCGAGGATGGCGAACGGTTCAATCTGATCATTGAGCCGCGGTTCTTCGAGCAGTGGCCGGTGGTCCTGCCGGGCAATGGCGTGCGGGTCCGCGGGCTTCTCAACGCCAGCCTGCCTGCCCCCGACGACCGACGGGCCTGTCCCCAGTTCAGCGGGGACATCTATCATCCGATTCTGACGGACTATCAATGGACCGGCGATTCCTGCTGCGATCCGTTCGTCTGCGGGTTCCTCTACGGCGACCGCGTCGTCCTGATCGGCGAGTCCAATCCCAACGGCGCCGTGGATCTGCCCAGAGGCGCCTCGGGCACCATCATCTGCTGCAACGCCCGGGCGGACAACTCCGTCCTGGTCAGTTGGGACCTCTGGCCCAACGGCGGCGACCCCAACGACTATATGTTCTGCAACGAGCGGTTGACAGGGCTCTTCCCGCCGGCGTCCACCTGGTGGGTCCCCGTGCAGGACCTCGCCAAGTGCATTCAGACCCGCTGCGGCAACGTTCAGAAGCTTCGCATCTGCTCGGAGGGCCAGTGCGAGGACATCCTGGGCGTCGGGCTGTTTGTCAAGAACGAGGGGCTGTACTACCTGCCCGATCTGGCGTCTCATCAGATGCCCCAGACAGCCGGGGAGTTCCTCGTCTCGGGTCTGTTCGCCCCTTATGCCGCTTTGCCGGAGGGGCTGGTCGTGACCTCCGCCATCGACGGTCAGAAGGCCCTGGCTTCGGTCATTCTGCACTCGGTGCTCCTGCCTTGTCCGGTGACCGGCTGCTGCGTTCCGGCCTTCGCCCCCGGCGACCGCGTCCGACTGCTCGTCGACGAGCCCGGCGGCGCGGAGGGCCTGTTCATCGACGCCGGCGGCAGAGTGATCTGCTGCAACGCCAATGACCCGGACACCCCGATCCTGGTCAGTTGGGACCTCTGGACCAACGGTCACGACGACGACGACAACTGCACCTGCTGCCTGCCGCTGCGATGGTATCGCGAAAAATCCGCATGGTGGATGTCCTGCAAGGAGATCGAGCCCATCGTGAAGCCCGATCTGTACGACGCAGGCGAATCGTACCGCGGCTTCGCGCCTTCGAGCGTCGCGGCCGGCGTCGCCAACCAGGGCCTGACGGTCACCGCCATGATCGCCAACCGCGGCGGCAGCCAGTCGGACATCTTCTTCGTCGAGGTTTACGCTTCGCTCGATGACGAGATCACCTACGACGACTACTTCATCGGCCTGGTCGGCATGGACATCGACGCCGGCGGCATCTCGGAGCTTCTGTGGGCGGGCGAATTCCCGACCGATATCCCGCCCGGCAGCTACTACATCGGCTGGGTGATCGATCCGGACGATTTCGTCCTGGAAGCTCGCGAGAACAACAACACCGCGGTCATCCAGGCGGGCAAACTCGTCGTCACCGGCCCATGATATTCGACCGACTCCAATAGAAGACCACAAAAATTCACAACGGCCCTGGGCGATGCAGTATCCGCCCGGGGCCGTTTGCTTTGCGTCCCGTCGTCGCGAGGCCCCTCATACGCATCGGGAGGGACTTGTCGGGGGAGGTGTATGCCGAGGTTGAGACGGCGAGATCGACTCGTTTCGCAGATCCTCTGTGGTATACTGAGAAGGCGGCGTGGGTTCTGCATCGAACTGGATTGAGGCGCGTGGCGAATGACATTCACTTGCGAGCATTGCGGCAGGCGGCTGACCGTACCCGCGGGAAAGGCGGGCAAGCAAGGCCGATGTCCTCAGTGCAAGAAGGTCCTGGTCATCCCGACGACTATGCCCGAACAGACAGCGGAACCGCTTGGGGCCGTATCCGAGACAATCGAATCCCCATCTCCTCGCAACCCTCTGTTGTTCGACGCGATCCCCACCCATGCGGCCGACCCACGGAACGCGGAAGAGGAGAAAGAGAAACTCAGGGCCCTCCAGGGCGACTACGTCCTGAGAGAGCGAGACGAGCCGCTGGAACGACCGCTGCCTTGGGTCATCGACGTCTTCCTGTATCCGTTGTGCAAGTCCAGCCTGATCATCCTGACGCTCGGCGCCGTGATTCCTCTGATCTTGAGGGTCTTCGTGAAGTTGACCCGAGCATTGGCCCTGGTCTTCATGCCGGGGTTGATTCCCTGGATCGTATCGGTCATCGCACACTGGTGCGCCCTGCTGCTGTTCGTGCTCTACGTCACGTGGTACGTCACCGAGTGCATCCGTGACAGCGCCGCCGGAGGGATTCGAGCCTTGGACACGACCGCTTTGACCCCAGGCATCGGCGAGTTGATCGGACAATCCCTCACGGTCCTGGCCTGCGCCGCCGCGTGCGTCGCTCCGGCGTTCCTCCTGACCCATGGCGACCAGACCAGTCCTCTCTTCTGGGTTCTCTACTGTCTGGGCGGGTTCCTCTTCCCCATGGCCCTGCTGGCCGTGACGATGTTCGAATCCCTGCGGGCCTTGAATCCCCTCCTGCTGCTGAGCTCGCTGTTCAGCACGTTCCTGCCCTACTGCCTCCTGGCGGCATTCTGCTGCGCGTTGTACCGCTTGCCCCCGTTCGTGATTGACTGCCTGCTCGACGAGCGATGGCTCCTCGGGTATCTCCTGGTGTTCGCAACGTTCTACCTGGCGCTGGTGCTGGCGCACCTGATCGGGCGGTTCTATTGGAAATGCGAGGAACGGCTCAAGTGGGACACATAGCCCGAAGGCACGGCCTTTCCTCATCGGCCGCTTCGACGGGCAGTCAGTTGCGAGGCCACCGACGCCGTGGCGGCTTTGACCTTCTCCTCATCGGCCAGGCAATGACGCGTCATAGCCTGTAAAGCGATTCTTCAGGTTCCAGATGCCCTGCCCATGCCTGACCATTACCAGCTTGGTCACACTCCAAGCTCGCCCTTTCCGACAGATCCGATTTGACAGAGGCCGCCGACGTCGTCGCCAGCGGCCTCCGAACGATTATCCCATTATGATCGCGGCTGACCGGATGTCCCCGCGTCTACAATTCAACCGGCTTGCACAGGTTCTTGTCGCTGGCGGCGACCCGGCCGCAGACCTTGCACATGAACTTGCCGTCGCGAACCAGTTCCTTGTACTCCTCGGGGTTGCTGATCTGGAAGCCAAGATTGTTGAGATAGCAGAGGTGCTTATCGTGCCCCGGATGGGGCATTTCTGTCTTTGCCATGAGTTGTTTCCTTTCTTTACGCCCTTTTCTAAGCTCCTGTCGCCGGCTGATTTCACGATGCGCCAGCCGGGTTCCGATCGGCTCGGTCCTTTATCTACACGCGAATCCACCCCAGGGTTCAATTCCCCCGATTCACCTGGAGAAAGTATGACATCGTAACCGAATAGTCAAGTCGAGGGATTTCCTCGACGCGATTCGCTCCACAATCTATACTGCCCGGCATGTGAATGATCAACCCAGCAGAATCCCGTAACCGCGTGGAGGCAGAAAATGGACTACCGCAGAGTCATCCCTTGTCTGGACACCAAGAACGGCCGGCTCGTCAAAGGCGTGAATTTCGTCAATCTCAAAGACGTGGGCGACCCGGCAGAGAACGCCGCCGCCTACAGCGCCGCGGGGGCCGATGAACTTGTCTTTCTCGACATCACCGCGACTCTGGAGGGTCGAAAGACCTTCATCGACGCGGTCAAACGAACGGTGGCGCGGACGACCATCCCCTTGACCGTGGGCGGAGGCATTTCCAGTTGTCAGGCGATCGAGGAACTCCTGGGCCTGGGCGTCTCCAAGGTCTCGATAAACACCGCCGCGGTGCGGAATCCCAGTCTGGTTCGAGAGGCCGCCACCCGGTTCGGCAGCGACAAGGTCACCGTCGCCATCGACACCGCCAAGAATGCCAGCCTGCCATCGGGTTTCGAGGTCATGGTCAAGGGCGGAACCACCGGCGCCGGGATCGACGCGGTCGAATGGGCCAGGAAAGTCGAGGGCCTGGGGGCCGGTGCGATTCTGCCGACCAGCATGAACACCGACGGCAAACAGACCGGGTACGACATCCCGATGACTCGCGCGATCGCCGACGCGGTGTCGCTGCCGGTGATCGCATCCGGCGGGGCCGGCGCCCTCGAACACCTGTACGACGCCATCGATCTGGGCCATGCCGACGCAGTCCTGGTGGCGTCAATCGCCCACTTCGGCACGTTCAGCATCCAGCAGATGAAAGACTACCTGGCCGGCCGGGGCGTGCCGGTCCGGCGGTAGGAATTTCCGCTTATTGGTCCTTGGCTTTCGCGGTATCCGAGAGCGGCTTCAAAAAAGCCGCTCTCGCTTTTTTCGGCGAAAGTACCGCGCCCGTTCGACCGATAGGGAGGAGGGTGACGGTCCATAAGTCCTTATAAAATCGACTGATAGACATATGTTCAGCAGACTGAGAAAAGAAGCGTTCCTCCTGAAGACCAAGCTGTTCACCATTCGCTGGTATCCCAGCAATCGATCCTGCCTCCCGGCCGGCAGTCACCGCCGTCCCCCACAGTTGATGCCGCCGCTGATGGTCCGCAAGCCCGAGTGGCGGAAGTAGGACTCGTTCCCCCGCGAACACCGACAGGCCAAAGAAAAGGGCCCGGCTTATGGCTCGAAACCGCCGCCGGACCCGTTATCAACCTCTTCGATTCGCCCACCCTAGAAGACAGGCGCCACAAACAGCTTCACCTCCGCGACCTGCACGTTCTTCGCCCCGCCAGGAAGGGCCGAGATATCCAGGTCTTCGACGCGCACCCAGAGCTGAACGGTGACGTCGCCCGGCCCGACGACATCCGGGACCACCCATCCGGTCCAGGTCCCGCCGGCAGGCGAGGTCGGCGTGACCGTCACCGAGAGCTTGCCCTTGAAGTTCAGCTCGATCCCAACGTTCGTGTAGCCAATATACGCGTGGGCCGAAGGCGGAACGTTCGGATCGGGCAATAGCTTGATGCAATTGCCCCCGATGCAGACCGTCAGGTCCACATCCATCGGGGGCGAGACCGTGCCGCCGCGTTCATAGGTGCCCATATCGACGCGGGTCCCCTGGATACGGGACTTGCGGTCCAGGTCCAGAGGGAGTGACTCGGCCCTGTTGCCGTCGCGGTCCACGTCGAGCACGTCGGGCACGAGAGCGGCATTGCTGCCGGCGTCGATCGCGGCCGATCCGCTCTTGAGACGGTAGTCGCCATCGAACCACTCGCCCTCGATGCTCCGACTGCCCGGCAGGACGAACTGCGGATTGGCGTTGAGGTTGCCCGTGCCGGACCAGCCGCCCTGGACGATGCTGTACGTCACCTGAATCGCCGAGGAATGGTTGCTCCATATCTCATTGCCCCCATTGTACAAAATGCTGTTGGCGACCCTGATCTCGGTGGCCAGGGGCAGACCCCAACTGAAGCTGGAGATCGCCCTGCCGCCGGCGGCGCGGTTGTCGGCGACGGTGCTGTTGACGATCGTCAGGAGGCCGTCAAGGTTGTAGATGGCCGCCCCGCCGACGGTGTCCGCGAAATCGGCGCTGTTGCCGACGATCCGACCGTTGTGGATCGCCACGTCGCCGCTGTAGTTGTAGAGTCCGCCGCCGAGCATCAAGGCGCGATTGCCGATCAACTGCGTGTTGACCATGCGGATTTCACCACCCAGATTCATGACGGCGCCGCCCCAGACGCCGGTGTTGCCCCGGAACGTGCAGTCGAGGATATCGAGCCTGCCGCCAGGATTGTAAAGCCCGCCTCCATAATGATTTGGGTAAGCTCCATCCGCCCAGCCGGCCGTTACGGTCACGCCGTCCAGGAGGGCCGGGGGCTCGCCCGTTGGGCCCGTCACCACGTGGTAACTGTTGTCGTCCACGTTCAAGTGGCCCCACAGATCGTTGTCTTGGAGATCCCCGTCCAGGATGGTCTCGTGCAGGGCAAAATCCCTCGTGTCGGGGTTTGCATGACCATAGCCGGCGAAACCGCCACGAATCGCCACGCCTTCAAGGAGCCGGAACGTGGCCAGACGGTCCCCTGGAACGGCGTACCCGCCGTCATCGGGTTTGTAGACCCCCGCAGCCACCCAGATCTCGTCCCCTTCTCCGGCAACCGCCAGGGCGTCCTGGAGGGTCAGAAACGCACGGGTCCAGCTCGATCCGTCGCGCACCGGCCCAGGGGCATCGCGGTCAACACGATACGCCTTCGCGACAGCCGGGCCTGAAACGGTGAACGTGATGTTCAAGTCCAGCGACTTCGACAAACTCGCGAAGATCCACTCCCCCGAAGCCAAAGGTCCGAACTCGCCCTCCAGCCCGCACACCGGCATGTAGATCTTGGGGCAAACCTCAGGCGCCGGCCCCTGGAACCAGATCAGAATCACCTTCGCCACCGGATCGATCGATAGCTGCGGCGTCCCGCCCAGATCGCCTTGAGCCATACAGGCGTTGGAGTAGACCCCTGTGGGCCCTGTGAACTGGATGATGCTCGAAGGCCCTGGATTGGCAGGACTGATGGTCCACTGAGCCGGCGGCGTCGTGCCCCCGATCCACGAAATGCTCGCAGCTTGCGCGGAGGTCCACAGGACCGCCGGCAACAATGCACAAATCAAAGCTCTTGGCACGTTCATCTTCCATCCCTTCAAAAAGTCGATTTGTCGAGAGGGACCTTGGCCCCGTCCCCGACAAACTCGTTCCGTGAGAGAAGTCTCCCGTACAGTGCGTCCTGTCGGAAGAACCTTCATTGGATGAGAACAGAGTGATACTCCAGCGCCGGCGATGAAAAAGAGTCCGGCTTGCACACCCGCGTTACAGATTCGCTGCGGCAGGATGTGTCGCGACGCCTGCCGCACGGCTTGTTCACTGGTACGCAGCCGCCCGAGAGCAAGTTCAGGGCGGCTCCAAGTAAGACCGCGAAGTGCTGCTTTCTCTGTCTTTCCAGCACCCGCAAAGGGCAGAAGCCGCGCGTTCCCAGGCGTGCGAAAGATGCCACAGGCAGTACTCAGGAATTCTCTGTCAAAAAAACGCTTGACGCCGGGAGAGGTTCCGTCGATAATGCTCTGAGTTCTCGCGGATGTGGCGGAACTGGCAGACGCGCAGGCTTCAGGTGCCTGTGGCCTTAAGGCCGTGTAGGTTCGATTCCTATCATCCGCATTCCTCCCTCTGGCGGGCTTTCGCTCGGTCCTGCGATCCAGGCTGGTTTCCTCGCGAAGTCCTCCTCTGCGCTGTTGAGATGGGCAATTCTGCCTTTCAGACAGAACGCTCCCTAACGAAAAGAGACCGCAGGGGCCGATAAACAGACTGTACAGCCGGGTGGGGAATGTCCGCCCGGTTGGTTAGCAGGCTATGGCAGTGGTTGAATGGTCGAGATTCTTAAGAGCTTCGAGCAGGTGGCGAGTCGGTTCAGTCCGGCGGTGCTGGTGTTGCCGGGGTTGACCCTGACGGGACTGGGACTGGTCACTTGGCTGGCGGGCATGTGCCGCAGACGCCTGATCCCGGGCTTGGCCGGGGCCCTGACCGGCGGCCTGGCCATGTTCTTCGTCGGCGGACAGAACCTCCTCATCGCGTCCCTGACGGCCGGCGGAATCGCGGCGTTCGCCGCCGGAGCGCCGAGGCTGTTTGTGGCGGTCGTATTGGCCTTGCTGGGAGTCTCCGTGGGGTTCGGCGTGCAGGCCAGGGGCCAACTGTTTCAGCAGCACGACCTACTGCTCAGCAGCCAGACGCTCCGACAGACGGAGACGAGATTCACCGTCCAGGAAAGCCTGGACGTGGCGCAAGCCTATGTCCTGGATGTCGTGGACGTCCTGGACCGGGCGATCGCCCGTCAATGGGTCC
Source organism: Sedimentisphaerales bacterium (assembly GCA_035476995.1). Taxonomy (GTDB): domain Bacteria; phylum Planctomycetota; class Phycisphaerae; order Sedimentisphaerales; family Anaerobacaceae; genus PLanc-01. The sequence goes on from DATIKY010000275.1 coordinate 29,017, forward strand.
CGGCCGATCTGGCCGCCCTGGCCGGCGTGGGCGCGGGACTGCTGATCGGGGCCCTGCTTGCACCCCGCATGGCCGGCGCGCTGACGTGTTCGCTGATCGGGTCGGGACTGGTTTTCGCGGGCCTGACGCTGCTGTTGATCTACAAGGGCTCGACCCCGGTGGCCCGAATGGAGCAGCAAAGCGCCTTCTATGGCCTGGCGCTGCTGGGCATGGGCGCGTTCGGCACGCTGGAGCAATTGCTGCTGTGCCCTCCGTCGGGCAGGGATCGGGAGGGCGGATCGAAATCCCGCTCGCGTCGGGAAAGATCGAAAGAGGATTGGCGCAACCGGTGAAATGCACGATGATGTTGCCACGGAATTACAGTGACATTTTGGAGGAGGTCTCCTCGTTGCAGAGACCCAGGAGCATGGTATGAACGGATTGACGGAGATTCTGCAAACGGTCCTCGTGGCGACGCAGCAGTCCGCGGACCAGAGCATCGTTCCCTTGAAGGTCCTCTGGAACCACGTCAACAAGCTGGACCTGGTCGAGGCGCTGACGTTCATCTCGTTCGGCGTCGTCTGCCTGTTCTACGGCTGGCGGATCTTCAAGATCCTCGTGACGATCTGCTTCGGACTGATCGGCCTGGGCGTCGGCGTCTGGATCAACGACCAGCTCGTCGCAGGCAACGTGGTCTGGCTGGCCACGTTCTCGGTGCTGGTCTTCGCCATCTTCTCGATTCCCCTGATGCGATGGGGCGTGACGGCGCTGGGGGCCGCCTCCGGCGGCATTCTCACCGCCGGCGTATGGCTGGCGGTCGGACTGCCCCAGGAGTACGTCTGGGCCGGCGGCCTGGTCGGTCTGATCGCCGGCGGCATGATCTCGTTCATCGTTTTCAAGATCGCGGTGATCCTGTTCACCAGCTTAGGCGGCAGCACCCTCATGACGGTCGGGCTCCTGGCCGTCATGTACGGCTACATGATCGATCGCCAGAAACTCGAAACGCTCGTCTTCGAGCACCAGTGGTTCCTCCCGGCGATGATCCTGGCGCCCATGGCCGTCGGCATCTTCATGCAACACCGACTCATCAAGACCTCCCAGGACTGGAGCGTGTAAGGCATTGTGGATTTATGATGGTTGATTTCTGATGCCCGACGGCAAAGCAAGGAGCCAGGCCTTCTCACTCACAGACGTACCAGACGACCCCGTCGTAAGTCCAGCCGGAATTCGGCTCTGAGAATTGGGCGCGCTCGCGTTCGTCGCGAGTGTAGAGATAGCAGGTTTCCGAAGCGGATCGGAAGCGATGCACCGCGACAGACGAGGCAGGCCGACGAGTCGGACGATAGGCGTAAAACGCAATCCCCTCGTAGGTCCACGTATCGTGGCGGTCTTTGAAGAACTGGTCCCGCTCGGCTCGGTCGATCGTGTAGAAGCGGGCCGGATTGTCGCGGGCCCTGAATCGATAGACCGGCATCGCATTCGGATCGAGGCTGTCCGGCGGCACGTGGCAGAAGATCCCCTCGAAGACCCAGGTGCCGTTCGGGTCCATCAGCAGGCTCTCCACCTCCCCTCCCTGGATCGTGTAGAGGTGTCCCGCGCGCCCCACCGATCGGCATCTGTAGACCGGCGTCCATCGCGGAACCCACACCGCGGCATACCGGCCCGAGTCGTTCCCGACGTATCCGGCGACCCGCCCGGTGGAATCGATCCCGAAGGCCCCCGACCAGGGGTATTCCGCGGGCACGAACCGGTGCAGGTCCACGACGCTCTGCGAAGAACCCGACCACAGAAGAGCGCGATCGTCTCCCACCCCCACCTGTCGATCGCCCCAGCACCGCACGGCGTACGACCAACGATACCCTTGCGGGTGCAGGTCCACGACGCTCTCGGCGGCGCCGGACCAGAGCAAGGCCCGCATGCCCTCCCCGCCAAAGGGAGCGCCCGCTCCTACTTGCCAGATCCCCCAGGCGTCGCAGGCGTATGACCATCGGCAGCCCGGCGGGTGCAGATTGACGACGCTTTCAGCGGTCCCGAACCACAGCAGAGCCCGCCAGTCGGTCTCACCGCCGCCCAGGGGGACGCCGTAGCCCACCTGAAAGCCGTTCCAGACGCCCCCCGCCCGCGACGCCGCGAAACCCGACGGATGCAGGTCCACCACGCTCCCGGCAGTGCCCGACCAGAGCAGAGCGTGCTCGCCGACGGATTCCGACATGCCGACCCCCACCTGCTGGTGGTTCCAGACGCCATACGCGTAGGAATACTCGCAGCCGGCGGGATTCAGATCGACCACACTCTGAGCCGTGCTCGACCAGAGCAACGCGTGGTTGTCGCCTATTCCGACCTGGTGCCCGCCGGACGCATCCCAAACCTGCGACGACAAAAGGCCTTTGGGGTGCAGGTCCACTCTCTCGCGCGAGGGGTCCCGCCAGATCGCGGCGCGTTGAAGCCGCTCGCCATTGGCGTCCGTCGTCTCCACACAACCCGCCTGCTTCCCGTCGGAAACAGCCACGCAGACCGCATCGGGACCCAGGATCACCAGGTCGTATTCCACGCCCCTGGCAAGAGTCCCAGCCAGGAGAATGCCGACAATCGCGAGGATTCCTTCCCCTGATCTCATGACCTGCCTCCGGAGAAAATCACATCCCCCGCCGAAACCGACCACCCCGGCCCGGCGGCCTCGTCACCCATCCACAGATCCCTCCACCGACGGGGAACACTCCCTCTATCATGCAATCGAACCCCCGTCCGGTCAAGGGCCTTGTTGGGACCGACAACGCCGCAGCGCCCGGTCGGGAAGTTTCCTTGGACTCGGCCTTGCAAAACCCCTTGCCTCTGCTATAATGGGGCGTCTATGGGTGCGCCGTCGAATATTCCGGGCGGATTGCCCCATTTACCAGAAGGAAACTCGAGAGGCATCCTGTGTTCGAGTCATTGACGGAAAAATTCAACTCGGTCTTCCGGTCGCTTTCCGGCCGGGGGCGGATCACCGAAGCCAACGTCTCCGACGCCATGAACGACGTCCGCAAGGCGCTGCTCGAAGCCGACGTGAACTACAACGTCGTCAAGCAGTTCTGCAAGGATGTTCGCGACAAAGCCATCGGTGCCGAGGTGATCAAGAGCCTCCATCCCGGCCAGATGATGGTCAAGATCGTCCACGACGAGTTGATCCGGCTCATGGGGCCGGTGGACACGCGGATCTACTTCGTCTCGCCCGGACCGACGATCATCCTGCTGGCGGGCCTCCAGGGCTGCGGCAAGACGACCACCGCCGCCAAACTGGGCAAGTACCTCGTCTCGAAGGGCCGCAACCCCCTGCTGGTCGCCGACGACCTCCAGAGACCCGCGGCCATCGAGCAACTCCGCATCCTGGGCGAACAGCTCGCCATCCCGGTCTACACCGACGAGACCACCAAGGACGCGGTCAAGGTCGCCCGGGACGGCGTCAAGCACGCCAAGGAAAACGGTCGGGACGTGGTCGTGATCGACACCGCCGGCCGGCTGCACATCGACGAAGAGATGATGACCCAGGTGGCCAACGTCGCCAAGGCCGTCTCGCCGCACCAGATCTACCTGGTCTGCGACTCCATGACCGGCCAGGACGCCGTCAACTCCGCCAAGGAGTTCAACGAACGCCTGGAGCTCGACGGCGTCATTCTCACCAAGCTCGACGGCGACGCCCGCGGCGGCGCGGCCCTGAGCGTCAAGAACGTCACCGGCAAGCCCATCAAGTTCCTCGGCGTCGGCGAGAAGCTCGACAAGCTCGAGGAGTTCCATCCGGACCGCATGGCCTCGCGGATCCTGGGCATGGGCGACGTCGTGAGCCTGGTCGAAAAGGCCCAGGAGACGTTCGACAAAGAAGAAGCCGAGAAGATGCAGAAGAAGATGGCCAAGGGCAGCTTCGGCTTCGACGACTTCCTCAAACAGATGCAGGCGGTCAAGAAGATGGGCGGCATCAAGGACATGCTCAAGATGCTCCCCGGCATGGGCGGCCAGATCCCGGACATCGACATGGACGGCCAGGAACTCAAGCAGATGGAGGCGATCGTCTACTCGATGACCCAGGCGGAACGCCGCGACCCCGACCTGATCGACGGCTCGCGCCGGCGCCGGATCGCCGCCGGCTGCGGCATGGAATCCAACGACGTCTCGACCCTGGTCAAGACGTTCAAACGCAGCCGGGACATGATGAAGGCCATCAGCGGCGGCAGCTTCGGCGGCCTCAAGGCCCTCTTCTCCGGCGGCTTCAACATGGAAGCGATGAACAACGCCATGATGCACGGGCGCAAGATCAAACAGCGCTCGACGCGGAAGCGGGTCATCAAACGCCACGGCAAGATCAAGAAGAAGAAATGATGGCGATCGACGAACGAGTGAAAATTTCGATCGAGCAGTATCTGGAAGAAGTTGCCCGATTTTGCGATAGCCAGTATGGTAATCGGATTCGCGGCCGGTTCAAAGATGCGCGGGGAACCAGCGAGCTGGCCATGCTGGCGGCGCCGACGTACGACGAGTTGTCCGAGTTGCGGCGGGCCGTCGCGATCATGACGCCGGGCGAAAAGCAGACCGCCGATCGCCTCTCGGACGACCAGATCGAGAGGATCGCGGCCGACGCCCACGTCGATCCGGCGAACTTTGCGATTTTCATGAATGGATATGCTTTGGTGTGCAAACGCGTTTCATGATCCGCGTGTAAAGGATCGCGAAAATTATTCTATATAGGTAGACTTCTGGAAAAATGAAGAATTGGGCCTACTTTAAGATTTCCTTGAAGAACACAGGCCCAATCCTTCATTTTTCCAGAAGTCGGCAGTCAACGAAAGGAACAAGATGGCAGTAAAACTTAGACTCACCCGTATGGGCCGCAGGCATCGGCCGTTCTTCCGGATCAACGCGGTCGATTCCCGCACCCCTCGTGACGGACGCGTCATCGAGAAACTCGGGCACTACGACCCGATCGAGAAGGACGCCACCAAGCAGATCGTGCTCAATCGCGATCGCGTGGAGTTCTGGCTCGGCCAAGGGGCCGTCCCCAGCGATACGGTTTCCGAGATCCTGCTTCGCAACGGGATCAAGCACAAATACGCGGAAGAGAAGGCCGCCCGTCAGGCTCAGGCCCGAAAGCTCGCCCACGCCAAGGGCAAGCTGTTCACTTTGACCGAGCGGGTCCTGGCCGAGAAGAAGGCCGCCGAAGAAGCCGCCGCGGCGGCGGCCGCCAAGGCAGCCGCACCGGCAGAAGGCGCGTAACACAGCCCGCGACTTCTGGTCTGCTTGAGTTGAAAATCCGAAATTCGAATCTCGAAATCCGAAACAAGCACGAAAGGCCGAAAATCCAAATCTCAAAACGGTCCCTCCGATGAGCGGCAGCGTTTCTGTCATTTGGACTTCGATCATTTGGGTTTGTTTCGGATTTCGGATTTCTGGCAATAGAGAACCGCGGGAGCGTGCACCACGCCCCGCCGACTTGTGTGCCATGATGCGGATTGACATCCTCACCCTGTTCCCGGAGATGTTCGAGTCTCCGCTGAGCCACTCGATCCTCAAGCGTGCCCAGGACGAGGGGATCGTGTCGATCGCGATGGCCAACATCCGCGACTACACCACCGACAAGTATCACAAAGTGGACGACCGACCCTACGGCGGCGGAGCCGGGATGGTCCTGATGCCCGCCCCGCTGTTCGACTGCTTCGAGCACGTCGAGACGCTCGCCCCCACGCGAGGGCGCGTGATCATGCTGACGCCGCAGGGAGAGCCCCTGTGCCAGGCCAAGGCCCAGGAACTGGCCCGCGAGGACCGGCTGATCCTGATCGCCGGACGGTATGAAGGCTTCGACGAGCGGATCCGCCTGGGCCTCCATGCCGAGCAGATCTCCATTGGCGACTACATCCTCAACGGTGGCGAGTTGGCGGCCATGGTCCTGATCGACGCGGTGGTTCGCCTCTTGCCCGGAGCCCTGGGCCACGAGGACTCCGCCCAGGACGAATCCTTCGCAGAAGGCCTGCTCGAATACCCCCACTACACGCGGCCCGAGGTCTTCCGCGACATGCGGGTCCCCGAAATCCTCCTCTCCGGCGACCACGCCAAAATCGCCGCCTGGCGCCGCCAGCAATCCCTCGAACGCACGAAAGCCTGGCGACCCGATCTTCTCGAAACGAGCAGTCCCACCCCGCGGGGAGTGACTGACGACCGAGATCGTTCTTCCAGTTGAATCGTTGCGGTTCGTGAACACCGAGCTTGTCTGGGCATTGACGTTGGACACATGAAACCTGCGGCGAAGCCCCTCTCATCAAGGGGCTTCGCCGAACTTACGCATTCACTTGCGACTACCAGACTCAGCAGGGACTCACAAGAGCCTGCGGAGCTTCACACCGGCCAAACTCAGCCCGAGCATGCCAAGCAGGACCGCGCCCGGAACCGGCACGCACACCGTCGCCACCTCGACGAAATCGAGGTAAACGCCACTGTCGTGGAGCAGAACAAACACCTCTTCCCAATCAGGTTGCGGGAGTCTGAACTCCAGCGTCAGGTCGTACCAGCCATCGTCCAGTTCGACTTCCTTCCACCATACCGGGGCCAACGATTGCCCGGGCGCCTCAAGCCAGGAGGTTATGTATCCGCCACCGGGATACAGATAGTAGTACTCCATCTCCACCTGCACGATCTTGGTGTACCCGGCAAGCGCCTGATTGGGAACGAAAAGATCGATCCCCATGATGGGACTTGCATGCAGAACGCCAGATCGACCATACTTTTGGTCGTAATATGCCGGATCGTCCTGGAATACATACGACTCAGCCAACTCCGAGATGCTCGCCACAGGGTCGGCGACATACGGGTTCTGATCGATCTCCGGCAGAATCTGACTGTAATCCCCGGGCTCCGTGTCGAAGTCCCACCTCTGGTAAGTCCATCCAATCCCATCGCTGGGTTTGATGGTGATATCCGCAGTCACAGGCACAGCGATCAGAGCCGTGACCAACAACACCCCGACAACTGTTTTGGACACTATACCTTTCATCGTGTTTCTCCGTTTCCTGTCTCGCCGTTTCATCCGTGCTCACGCATGCATCTCTTGGAGACCCGATGCGGACGCATGCAACAAACGGCGCCCGATCCTCACAGAATCGGGGCCGGCCGGCACGAACGCAGCGGAGGCGCTCGCGACGCGAGGATGGTCGGCACAGACTGCGATTTCCGCCAGAAGGCAATGAGGGCCTGTCCGCGGTGCTTCAGCATGGGCATCGGAAGCACGCCCGTCGGCAGGAGCGAGCCGTGTGTCGAGACGAAGCCGAGGCAGTCGTGAGAAATCGCGTGACTGTGCCCGATCTGGAAGGGGCCGCCATCATGGTACCAATGGGGAATCGCGCCCCAGGAGAATCTCTTGATCCAATGGCCTGATCTGTACAGGCCCAGGCTCAGAAAAGCATACAGGCAGAGACTGAGACTGTCCTGGTCATCAGACAAAACGTGGACGACCAGGGGTTCAGCGGCGGGCAATACGACTCCGCCGAACCTGCCAAAAGGCAGATCGATCGCGGACCAGCCCGAATCGTCGAAGCGAAGCGCCGTGGCCGGAACGGACGCCTCGACAGACGGAGCGATCAGATGTCCATCGTCCCGCGAGGGCCAGGTTGGTCCGTCGTTCCACCCGCCCACAGGGCTCATGTCGGCGCGGACGCAGGCCGCGATGCTCATGGACACAAGAAACGCAACGATCACTCGACTTCGTCTCACGTTGCAGCCCTCAACGAATCCCTGTGGGCCCGTGCCCCTGTCTCTGTGCGATCCTCGCAGGCGAGAGGCCGATGGTTTGCCACCCCTGCTCTTGGCGGATGCTCCGTCTGAACTTCGAGCCGGATGGCTGTCTCACAGGCGTTGTCCGTCCAGCGGGCATCATACTACGCGCCTCCCCCGATCCACGCCTGTCGGCTACTCAGCCGATAGCGGGCCCTTGAGGCGGAGGTATTCCTCCATGATGCGTAGGACCAGTTCCACTCGATCTGCGACGTCGAGTTTGTGGTGCAGCCGCTCGAAGTGCGTGTGGACCGTGTGCGCGGAGATGCCCAGATCCATGGCGATGGCGGATTCCTTGCGTCCGTTGAAGACGCCCTGCACAATCTTGAGTTCCTGCCCGGACAGGCGCAGGCGATCCGCAATCGCCTGCCAGGTCTGATCGGAGAACATTGCAGCCCCCGACGGATGGCCCCCGGCGTGTTTGGACTCCGCGATCTCGCGACCTGGCGAACTGGCAGCGCGTGCGTTCATCACAGCCCCATCGATCGGGATTGTCGACCTATGCTTCAGGAACCGCTGCATCTCGGAGGTCTGTCGTGGTGGGCGGTCCCACACTCTCGGCTTTTCATCGAGACAGACGGACAAGCTGTCGTCGAGATTGCCCTCTGTCAACCGTTTCTTGCCTGGATGCTGTATATCCTGTAATTTCGGCCCATCAATAGGCAAAATCCGCATTCTGCCTGTCGCATTTGCCGGCCTGCGAAAAGCACAGCGTCCGAGCGACAAGGGCAAGACTGCCTTCGATGCAAGAGCAGGCCGAGTCGCCGGCAGCATGAGAGACAAATCCGGGCCCTCGCCGGGACAGCGGGAGACTCCGGACCGCCGAACCGGGTTCCGCCGTCATCATGCTTCTGGTCAAAGCGGAAAACCTCCCTCACACGCCCGCGGCGGGCGTGCATGGCGAACTCGCATCTTGCCAGACCGTCGCGACGAGGATATGATGATGCTCTGAAGCAAGAGATGTCGCGGCGACGTTAATGGGCGATTCGATCACAGGACGAGAGGACCCAAGGGAGAAACCTATGGACGCACAGGAACAAGGCAACACGGACCTTGGCAGTTCCGAGGAGAGAAACACCGGCGAGGTACTGGTGCGAACCAGCGTGCCTGCTGCCGCCGCCTGCGTGTTTGCGGCCATGAGCCTGCTGCTCATGGCGGGACACGTGTGGGCATTCGGCAAAGGCACGCCCGAGTCCGTGCGAGATCTGTACGTGACAGTCCAATTGGGAGCGTGGCTGCTTGCCGGGATACTGGGTGTCATCGGCCTGATCGACGTCGGCACCAGCGGCGGCCGCCTCGTCGGCAAGGGATTCGCATGGGTGGGCGTGGCCATCCCGGCGACTCAGGTCCTTCTGTTCCTGTTCCTGGCCTCTCCCGTCAGAAGACCCAGCACGGCATATCGAATGGTCTGCGGCACGAATCTCTCCGGCATCGGCAAGGCCATGCTGATCTATGCGAATGACTATGAGGACGAGTTGCCACGAGCCGGCGGCCGAAGCAGCCAATGGACCGACCGAATCGCCGATTGGACGGCCCATACCCGGCAAAAAGCGTATGGACTGTCGACTGATGGAACCGGTGGCCGCGTGAGCATCAGTGCCAGCCTGTATCTGCTGGTCAAGTACGCCGAAGTGCCGCCGAAATCGTTCGTCTGCGGAGGCAGCAGCCGGCGAACACGAGAGAAAGGAGTCACCGAGTTCAAGGCGGGCCTCTACCGAACCGCCAATCCGAAGGCGGAGTTGATCGATTTCTGGGATTTCGGGCCGGACCCGACGAAGCATTGCAGCTACGCTTATCAGATGGTCCATGGTGCACCGAGATTGATAATCGCCGCGCCGGCCGGTTTCGCCGTCGCCGCGGACCGCAATCCCTGGATAGACTCTCCGTCAGTCAAGGCCCGGGACTTCTCCGGATTTCGACCTGAGATCGCTCCCTACAACGGCACGAGCGAACAGGCCAAACGCGGCAACACGTTCCGCCACGAGGGAGAGGGCCAGAACGTCCTGTTCCTGGACTGCCACGTGGACTTCGAGAAACGCCCCTACTGCGGCCTCGACGAGGACAATATCTACACCTCCTGGGACGGTCAGGACAAGATCCGCGGCGTGCTTCCCAAGCTCGGCAGCGCCCCGGAAGACGCGAAGGACTCCCTGCTCGTCAATGATCCAGTGGACGGCTCCAAATAGAGGAACGCCAGCGATGACTACCCAAAGCAGACGTCCGGGACTTACGTTGACTGAGTTGGTGGTGGTTCTGGCGGTACTCACGCTCGGCTTCATCGTCGGCGTCACATGGATCGCCAGAATGCGCACCCATTCCTGGCGTATGAGTTGTGCCGCGAATCTGAGCGCCATCGGAAAGCACATGTTCATGGGGTGCAGGTTTGAGTTTACGTAGGATCTGAGTGATTTGGACGGAGGTGGACTCCTTTTCGTAGAACTGCAAGTTGTTGTCTGAAAACAGTTTGCGGTTTGGTGAAAGGAGTCCAACGATGATTGTATCGGAACTGA
>DATIKY010000276.1:0-16812 GCA_035476995.1 Sedimentisphaerales bacterium
CCCTTCGGGTCGAAAAATCCGAAAATATCTTCGGTCCCATGGAAATCTCGGTCGAAATCGGCCCTGTCTGCGGGGAAGTCGTTTCCGGCGTCCGTCCCAACCCTCTGAATTTCAGCAACTTCCACACATCGCAAGCGGCTCCAGCCGCGCGGACGGTTGTTGCAGGTTCTCAGACGCTTGATACAATAGGTGGGATTCGGCCTGGAGGCTGGCAAGACACCGTTTGTGGGTACAAGAACCAGTGTGAAAACATGAGAGTGTTGGTTGTCGAAGACGAAGCCAGGCTGGCGCGCAACATCGCCAAGGCGCTCAGAGAGACAGCGTCCTATGCCGTCGATATCTCCGCCGACGGCGAGGATGGCCGGCACCAGGCTCTTTCCAATCCCTACGACCTGATCATCCTCGATCTGATGTTGCCCAAAGTGAGCGGACTGGACATCCTCAAGAGCCTGCGACGACAGGGCTGCAAGATTCCCGTGCTGATCCTCACGGCCAAAGACACGACCGAAGACATCATCCGGGGGCTGGACTGCGGCAGCGACGACTATATGACCAAGCCCTTCGAGATCGGGGAACTCATCGCCCGATGCCGCGCGCTGGTGCGCCGAACCTACGACCGCCCCGACCCGATCGTCCGCGTGGGCGACCTGTCGGTGGACGTGTCCAGCCGCACGGTGATGCTGGGAGACCGGCGCATATCCCTGCGCGCCATGGAATATCGACTCCTCGAATACCTCGTCCTGCGGGCCGGCCAGATCGTCAGCAAGACCGAGATCCTCGAACACCTCTATGATTTCGGCGCGGAGAGCTTCTCCAACGTGGTCGAAGTCCACGTCTCCGCCCTGCGGAGGAAATTGAACACGGGTTCCCAACGGGTCGGGATTCACACCGTCCGAGGACTGGGCTACGTGATTCAGGAGACGCCTGCGTGAAACCGCTGTCGATCCGACTGCAATTGTCGCTGCTGATATCCCTCCTGATGCTGGTCATCATCACGGTCTTGTCCGTCGCGGCCTACGTCGAGTTCAAGGAGTCCCTCATGGACAACGTCGATGCGACGTTGCAAGCCATGGCCGAGGGGGTCCGCGCCCAGCTCGATGAGAAGGACCACGAGGACTTCGAAGTCGAGATGAGGGCCATCTTCGGCTCCGACCGCCCGGGCTATGCCGGCCAAGGCCGCGTCTGGGTGGACGGGGAGGAGAAAGACCTGTTCGCCACGGATTCGACGAGAGAGCGTTTGCCCGAAGGATTCCTTCACCCGCCGGACGAGGAACGACCCGAGGTGGGCGAACTCAGCCTGTTCAACATCGTCGGCTACCCCGCGCCACGCAGAACGCATTGGCTCCGCGTCCTGTGGATGCGTCAGGTTGCCGATCAGCAGGTCGTGAACATCCTGGTCGCCCGTTCGAGCGATCAGGTGTATCACGAAGTTGGGGAGTTTCTTCGACTCCTGCTGGTGCTCGGAGGAGGAATGATGCTGGCCGCCCTGCTGCTGGTGCCTCGGATCGTTTCCTGGGGATTACGGCCGATTTCAATCGTCGGCCGGCACTTGGATCAGATTACGCACCGCAGTCTGCGGCAGGAAACCCAAATGATGGACGCGGTCACGACGGAATTGCAGCCCTTCAAATCGGCGTTGGACGGAATGCTCGTGCGTCTGAACAAGGCCGTGGAGCAACAGGAGCAGCTCACCGCCGACGTCACGCACGAATTGCGCACGCCTCTGGCGATCATCAAGAGCACGCTCCAGACCCTGCGAATGAAACCCCGCACGACCGAGGAATATGTGGAAGGCGTGGACGACGCCTTGCGGGACATCAGTCGCATGGAGCAACTGGTGTCGCAATTGCTGGCTCTGGCCCGGCTGGACGCTGTCGACGAGGTCGCCCATCCGACGCCCGTTCGCCTGGATGTCCTGCTGCAGTCCCTCGCGGAGGTCTATGACGATCGCGCGGAGAAACAGGGCGCCCGCGTCGTGCTCGAAAACGGCTCAGCGGTCGCCGTCGGAGGCGATGAAGACGAACTTCGACAGCTCTTCACCAATCTGTTGGACAACGCGCTTCGGTACGGCCCCCCTCAAGGAACCATCCGCATCGAAGTGCGGGACGGGCCCGGTCCATGGGCAACGGCCTGCGTCCACGATCAGGGCGGCGCGATCCCCTCCGAGAGTCTCCCCCACCTGTTCGACCGCTTCTACCGGGTCGATCCCTCGCGGTCTCAGGATTGCGGCGGCGCGGGCTTGGGTCTGGCCATCGTCCACCAGGTTGTCCAGCGGCACCACGGGAAGATAGCCGTCACGTCAGATCCACAAGCCGGCACGTCGGTCGTCGTTCAACTGCCCCGCCTGTGACCTCTGGCCGGGATTGGCCGGTCAAATCACCCGCTATTGTGCTTCGAACTCCTGAAGGCCCCGGATGATCTGCCCCAAGTACGTCGAGGTCGGCATAGTCCAGCGTCCCGCTGCGTCCGGCTTCGCTCCCATCCAGGGCGACATGGCGAGAATCATCGTCTCGGCGGCCGTGCGGCGAGAGCCATCCTGGGAGCCGCCAACAACACACAGGAACTCAAGAACGCTCTCCATTGCGGTCTCCAGCGCAGACAGGTCGGCCCGCCATTCCGCCAGCCCCACGTTGAACAGCGATACTTCCTCCCAGGAGAGAATTCCATCGCTCAGAGCCGCCGCATAGGCGAAGACGTGCGACCGGCCGCTGGAAACGGCGCGATCCAGACAAGACACGATTGGCTTCGTATCGCACGCGGCCAGAGCCGCCAGATCGCCCGAATCCAGCGGCAGCCGCCATCGATTCATCCAACTGTGGAGATCAACGACGACGGCCGTGCCGCCCGTGTCGGCCCGATCTTCCGCCAGGGCCGCGGTTTGCGCTGTCGCCTCACAGACGGATTGCCCGACCCCTCCCAGGGTGTACAAGTCCCGGATCGCCTGATCCCGCGCGTATCGCTCCAGCGCCTGATAGACGCTGAAATGGTCGTGGAATCGTCGGAGTTGGGCTTCGGGAATCCCTGGGCACTCGTAGGAGACGTGAACCGACGCGAGGTCCCAGCCCCCCATGGCCGCATCGATTCGGACGGGCAGCCAGTACACAGGCTCCCGCGAATCCTCCAGGAGTTCGGAAGTCTTGCTCGGACCAAATGCGACTCGAACGTTTCCCGCGATCGGGCGGTGCGGCCCGGAACCTGCGATCCAGACGGTCGGACCCGAGGAAATCATGGAGCCGTAGACGTTGACCACGATCCGCGAGACCCCCTCGACCCCGGCGGCAGGACGAAACACAGGAAATCGGTACGTCGTGCCGCACAAGCCGTGGCGTTCGCCCAAGACCAGGCCGTTTGGCGTCTGGGACTCCATGGCTCCCACGAGGGCAGCCAACCGCTCGGATGAGTCGACGCAGACAGCGAACTCGTTCGGCAAGGCCGCGGAGGCCCGGATCGTCACCGGGTAGTCCAGTTTGCGAAAGACCGCTGTCGCGACGCGATCCGTGTCCATCTGCGTCCAGATCCTCACGCCGGGATCGGAGAACTCGCCCGCCCAGCCGGCAAACTCGTAGCCGGGATCGCACTTGGCTTCGAGGGCCACCGTCTCATCGGGCGGATAGAGAAAGGCCCCTTCGCCGGGGGAATCGACCGAACCGCCCAGCGTCGAAGAGGTCAGCAGGACGTTGGCCCCTTCGGTGGCGAGCATGCCGATGTCGTCAAGGGCGAAGTCGTTGTTTTCGACCGTGCCTGTGCGATCCACAAGACGGATGTTCACCTGAGACGCGGACCCTGATTTCCAGCGGAACAGGACGACGGTCCAGTCCCCCGCATCGGGGGAGGTGAAGCCGGCCGGACCGGTGCGGACGCCATCGAACAGGCAACGGATCTGGGTCTGCTGCGTGACGCAAGGGGTCCAAGTCGAGAGCCAGTAATAGAATGCATATTCGGTGTTCGGAGAAATGGAGACGGTCTGTTCCCACACCGCCGCGCTGCCGCTGGTGGAGCCGTTGGCGATCAGCATCCGCCCCGAACCCGACGTGTGATCCCCATACGAAGCCGCCAGCGGATGGTGGTCGCAGGGATCGAAGCCAACGACGACCGTGCCGGGGGAGGTCAGATCGGAAGTGTAAACGTACTCGGTGGAGAACCCTCCGTCGCCCGACTCGAAGTTGCCGTTGGCGATCAGCCCGGCGGAGGACTTCCCGGCCAGCACGGCCAGACACAGCGACACCAGACGGAGGGTTGAAACCCGCATGACGCAGCCTTCCCGCGACGATCGCACAACCCGCGTTCGCCCATGATTCGGAATCTGCCGCTCCCTGGCCCACGCGATCCTCCGTGAAGAAGATACCGATATTGTACCGAATCCGGAGGTCTCGGTCAAACGAACGACGGCGGTCGAGCACCCGCGAAAGCGGAGCGTCGCAGGGGACGACAGAGCGGGTTTGGTCTTTACTGGATCGTCACGTAGGAGTATAATAGAGGGTTGTTGGAGCCGGGAGCCCATGTCATTCGAGAGCGGCTTTTGGCGCTGGAACAACCCGCAGATGAAGGAGTAGACAGATGCGTAGTAAATGGATCGCTTCCTCCCGCCTCTTGGTCCTGGTCCTGTGCGTGGTCGCCGCGATGTCCGCGACGAACTGCCTGGCGGACATTCGCCTGCCGGCGATCATCGGAGACAACATGGTCCTGCAAACGGGCGACCGCGTCCGCCTGTGGGGCTGGGCCGATCCGAACGAGGAGATCAAGATCTCCGTGAGCTGGCGAGACGCCAAGTGGCCCATCCAGGCCGACGAGACCGGCAAATGGCAATTCGCCATGAACGCTCCGATCGTCGGCGGGCCGTATGCGATCACCCTGGAAGGCAAGAACACCGTCTCGATCAAGAATATCCTGGCTGGACAGGTCTGGGTCTGCTCAGGCCAATCGAACATGGAGTGGTCCGTCCGAAACTCGGCCAACAGCGAGGTAGAGACTGCCAACGCAAAGTACCCCAAAATCCGCCTGTTCACGGTCGAGAAGGCCGTTTCCGATCAGCCACAGGAAGACTGCAAGGGCAAATGGGTCGAGTGCAGTCCCGAGACCATCCCGGGATTCTCCGCAGTCGCCTACTTCTTCGGCCGGGAACTCCATCAGACCCTGGACCAGCCCATCGGGTTGATCAACACCTCGTGGGGCGGCACCCCCGCCGAGGCGTGGACGAGCATGCCCATGCTGGAGGAGAACCCGAATTTCGAGCCCATCCTGACACGGTACAAGGACGCCGTGGCAGCCTATCCCCAGGCCCTGGCGAAGTTCAAGGAAGATACCGGAAAATGGAACGAGGCTGCCGCCAAGGCCAAGGCCGAAGGCAAACCCGCCCCCGGCAACCGACCGGGGGCCCCGTTCGGTCCCGGCCATCCTCACTCCCCGGCGGGCCTCTATAATGGGATGATCGCCCCGCTGATGCCCTACGCAGTCGGCGGCGCCATCTGGTACCAGGGCGAATCGAACGCCAGCCGGGCCTACCAGTACCGCGAACTGTTCCCCACCATGATCAAGAGCTGGTGGAACAACTGGGGCCAGGGCGATTTCCCCTTCCTGTTCGTGCAGTTGGCGAACTTCATGGCAGTGAAGGACACCCCCGGCGACAGCGCCTGGGCGGAGCTGCGCGAAGCCCAGACGATGACGCTGGACATGCCCAACACCGGCATGGCCGTAATCATCGACATCGGCGAGGCCAAGGACATCCATCCCAGGAACAAGCAGGACGTCGGCAAGCGTCTGGCCCTGTGGGCCCTGGCCAAAACTTACGACAAGGACGTGGTCTACTCCGGCCCTCTCTACAAATCCATGGAGAAAAAAGGCAGCCAGATCGTCCTGCACTTCGACCATTGCGACGGCGGACTGGTCGCCAAAGGCGGAGAGCCTCTCAAGGGCTTCGCCATCGCCGGCGAGGACCGCAAGTTCGTCTGGGCCGACGCCAAAATCGAAGGCAACACGGTCGTCGTCGCCAGCAGCGAGGTCGCCAACCCGCTGGCCGTGCGCTATGCATGGGCCGATAATCCCATCTGCAATCTGTACAACAAGGCCGATCTGCCGGCTTGCCCGTTCCGGACCGACACCTGGCCCGGCACAACCATCAACAACAAGTAGCCCAGGGGTTCGCCCTCGCAGGAGGCGGACCCCTTGGAACTCGCGATCCTGGGCGGCACGGTCGGACAGAACCTTCCGTGCCACCTTTCTTTTTGCAGGCTCCCGGATCGAACCGGGCGGAATTCCGCCTCGGAATCCGATCTTCGCACTTGCATTCGCCTGACTCGCAGGGTATCCTGGTTCACTTCGTTTGCTCGGAAACACCGTGCCTCCAATGCGATCCTCCTCGCACGGATCTGTTCAATTGTTCGATGTGCCGCCCGTAGAACGCCTGCGGACCATTCGAAATGTGAAATGACGTGGTTACGGATGCAATAGACATGAGGATTCTGGCGGAGCTCAATCCGCTCGAACCGATCACGGCGGTGCCGGTGTTGACCTTCCACCTGGGCGATTCCCTCGTGGTGGTGAGCAACCACGCGGCCATGGTCGTTGTGGCGACCCTGATTCTGCTGATCGTTCTTCCGCTGGCCGCCCGGTCCCCCAAGCGGGTGCCCAAGGGCCTTCAGAACCTCGTCGAGTCCGTCTGCGTGTTCCTGCGGGAACAGATGGCCCGCCCCCTGCTGGGTGACCGAACCGATATCTACATCGGCTTTCTCTGGACGGCGTTCTTCTTCATCCTGACGCTGAACCTCGTGGCGATGGTCCCGATCGAGAAATTCGTCGGCCTGATCACGGGAAGACGCAGCCATTTCGGGGGTCCCGCCACCGCGAACATCTGGATCACCGGCGCTCTGGCGGTCGTCTCGTTCGTAATGACCCATGCGTACGGCATCCGCCGGCACGGTCTGGCGGGTTACTTCGCCCACCTGGCCCCGCCGGCGCCGATGTGGTTGATGCCGTTGATCTACCCGCTGGAACTGCTGGGCGCCGTCGTCCGGCCGTTCTCGCTGGCCATTCGACTCTTCGCCAACATCGTCGCCGGACACATGGTCCTGGCCACCATCCTGGGCCTGGTGTTCATCTTCAAGAACCTCGGCGTGGCGTCGGTTTCGGTGGTCGCTTGTGTCGCCTTGTCGTTTCTCGAGCTGTTGGTGGCCTTCATCCAGGCGTACGTCTTCACGTTCCTGACCGCGATGTATATCGCGCTGGCCACCGGCTCGGAGCATTAGTACAGTCTTGGAGGCTTTGAAATGATTAGCATGGTGTCTTCTGTTCTGGCAATGAACGGACCGTCGTCCGCTTCGTGGGCGATCTTCGGGGCGGTCCTCGCCGCCGGCGTGATCATCGTCGGCGCCTCGATCGGCGTCGCCATCATCGGGGGCAAGGCCGTCGAGTCGATCGCGCGCCAGCCCGAGGCGGGCGGACGCATCTTCATGAGCATGATCATCGCCGCCGCGTTGATCGAAGGCGTAACGTTTTTCGCGCTGCTGATTTGCTTCCTCGCCGTTTTCTGGCTGCACTGAGACAGGATCGAACAACCATGGTCAAGACAGCGGTATTCTGCGCGGTTGTCATCCTGGCTCTGTCGTGCGGCGTCGCATGGGCGGAGGAAGCCGGACACGGCGAGGGCTCCGACTCCGACCTCTTCAGCGGCACCCTCGGCGACTCGATCTGGACCCTCGCGGCCTTCGTGTTTCTGATGGTCGTGCTGGGCAGGTTCGCCTGGAAACCCCTGCTCAACGGGCTCAACGCCCGGCAGAATCACATCGAGGAACAGTTGAAGTCCGCAGAAGACGCCCGCGTCAAAGCCGAGCACCTGCTCGACGACTACAGGCAGCAGGGTCTGTCCGTCGTCCGCCAGGCTACCGAGCAGGCGCAGCGGCATCAGCAGCAGATGGCCGAGAAGAGCCGGGAGGAAGCGCAAACGATCCGCCGGCGGGCGCACGAGGAGATCGCCGGCGCGCGAGCCGCCGCCGTGGAGGACCTATGGAAACAAACGGGCGACATCGTGCTGCAGGTGGGCGGCGAGGTGCTCGGGCGGGCCTTGACCGAACAGGACAACCAGCGGCTCATCGATGAAGCGGTGACTCACATCCGCCAGAACGGAGGACTCCAATGACCCGCCGCGTCGCGGCCCGGATCGTCGAGACCTACGCCCAGAGTCTGCTGGATCTGGCCAGCGAGCCCGCGATCACCGACGCGGTGGAGGAGGACCTGGAGGCCGTGGCCGCCCTGCTGGAGCAGGAGCCGGGTTTCCAGGCGTTTCTGGCCTCGCCGTACTTCGCCGAGCAGACCAAGCGCGACCTCGTCCGCAAGATTCTCGCGGGTCGTCTGAACGACCTGACGCTCAACTTCCTGTCGGTGCTCATCGACCACGACCGGGGCGCGTTGCTCCCGGAGATCATCGACCGGTACACGCAGCTCTACCGCGCCCATCGCGGCTATCAGACCGTGACAGCCATCGTGTCGCATCCCCTGCGGGAAGACCAGAAGGCCAGGCTCGCGGAGGATCTGGCCGCCGCGATGCACGTGAAGGTGGATCTCGACGTGCACGTGGACCCCTCCATCCTCGGCGGCGTCATCTTCCGCCACGGCGACAGGATGCTGGACAACTCCGTCCGGGGCCGGCTCGTGCGAACCGTCGAGCGGATCACTCATCCCGAAAGAAGACAGCAGGCTCTATGAAGATCGACATCAGCGAAATCGCCGGCATCCTGAAGCGGGAGATCAGCCAGTATGAAGCCCGGCTCGACGTGGCCAAGGTCGGCCGGGTCGTCGAGGTGGGCGACGGCATCGCCCGCATCTACGGGCTCCAGGACGCCCAGGCAGGCGAGATGCTCCTGTTCGAGGGCGACACGGTCGGCGAGGTCTTCAATCTCGAGGAGGACTCGCTGGCGGCCGTCATCTATGGGGACTACACCAAGGTCAAAGAAGGTTCGGACGTCCGCTCCACCGGCAAGCTGATGGTGGTGCCGGTCGGAGAGGAACTGCTCGGCCGGATTCTGACGCCTCTGTGCCAGCCCCTGGACGGGGGAACGCCGATCAAGACCGCCGGGACGCGCCTGATCGAGTCCGAAGCCCCGGGCATCGCGCATCGCCAGCCGGTTCGCCAGCCCCTCCAGACCGGTCTCAAGAGCATCGACTCGATGATCCCCATCGGACGAGGCCAACGCGAACTCATCATCGGCGACCGCAAGACCGGCAAGACCGCCATCGCCCTGGACACGATCATCAACCAGAAAGGCAAGAACGTCGTCTGCGTCTACGTGGCCATCGGGCAGAAGGACTCGACGATCGCGGAAGTGATCGACACCCTGCGGCGACACGGCGCGATGGAGTACACGGTCGTGATCGCGGCCTCCGCGGCCGACAGCGCCCCGCTGCAATACATCTCGCCGTACGCCGGTTGTGCGGTCGCAGAGCATTTCATGTACGACAAGCATCGGGACACGCTGTGCGTCTACGACGACCTGAGCAAGCACGCGGTCGCCTACCGGCAGCTGAGCCTGCTGCTGCGCCGGCCCGCGGGACGCGAGGCCTATCCCGGCGACATCTTCTACCTGCACAGCCGATTGCTCGAACGCAGCGTCAAGCTCTCCGACGAGCTCGGCGCCGGCTCGCTGACCGCCCTGCCGATCGTCGAGACGCTCGACGGCCAGATCTCCGCCTACATCCCGACCAACATCATCTCGATCACCGACGGCCAGATCTACCTGCAGAAGGATCTGTTCCACGCGGGCGTCCGTCCCGCGATCGACGTCGGCGTCAGCGTCAGCCGGGTCGGCGGCGACGCCCAGGTGGAGGCGATGAAGAAGGTCGCCGCCAAGCTCCGGATCGACCTGGCGGCGTATTACGAACTCCAGGATTTCGCCCGCCTCGGGACCGAGCTCGACCGCGCCTCGCAGCGGCGCCTCGAACGAGGCAACCGCATGGTCGAACTGCTCAAGCAGCCGCAGTTTTCCCCGATGTCGGTCGGCGAGCAGGTGGTCGCGATCCTGTCCGGTTCGGGCGGGCTGCTGGACGATGTCGCAGTCGAGGCCGTCAGCGGCTTCGCCGCCGGCATGCTGCGATGGATCAACGAGCGGTATCCGGACCAGATCGGCGAGATCAACACGACCGGCAAGCTCAGCAATGAGCTTTCGGCGAAAATCGCCGAGAGCATTCAAGAGTACAAGGGCATATACAAGAAGTAAGCACGAAATTCGAATTTCGAAATCCGAAACAAGCACGAATGTTCAAAATCAAGAAATCCCAAAACGAGGGTCCCGGCCTGCGACGGCGTTTCGATCATTTGGGTTCTCCTGCGTTTTGAATTTGTTTCGAGTTTTGGATTTCGGATTTCGAATTTTCTTGAAGTTATGGCATCGATCAGGCAGATCTATGTTCGCCGCAAGGCGGTCGACAGCATCGCCCGGATGACCCGGACGCTGGAGATGATCTCGTCGGCCCGGTACAAGTCCTATTCCGGCCGATGGGCACTGACCGGCGACTACCGCGACGCGCTGGCCCGGATCGCGTACCTGCTGGCGACGCCGGAGCATCCGATCGAACATCCCTTGCTCAAGGAGAACTCCTCGGGTCGGACGGCCATCCTGGTGATCGGCTCGCGAAAAGGCCTGTGCGGGTCGTACAACTCGGAAATCTTCCGGCTCCTGGAGGTCCATGTTCAGCAGGCCAAGGCCCGCGGAAGGAAGCTGGACATCTACATGCCGCGGAGCCGGCTGGAAACGGTGTTGCACGTTCGTGGTCTGGCGCCGGCCAAGGTGTACACGGACCTCGACGAAATGCCCGGCGACCTGCAAATCCGCGCGATCGCCGACGAGTTCATCGATCAGTACATGTCCGGGAGCCTCGACTCCCTGGGCATCGTCTATATGCGGTTCTATTCGGCTTCGAGCCAGCACGCGCAAACGCTGACGATCCTGCCGCTGCTGGAGTTGGTGGACGACCTGACCACGCGGGCCCAGGTGATCTGGCCATGGAACCTGACGTTCGAGGATTTCCATCTGTCGCCGTCGGGCACCGCGATCGTCGAGAGCCTGGCCCGCATGCTCATGCACTACTCGATGCAGAGCTGTTTCCTCGACGCCACCCTGAGCGAGCACCTGGCGAGGATGGTGGCCATGCGAAGCGCGTCGGAGAACGCCGAGGACATGATCAAAGAGCTCACCACGGACTACAATCGCGCGCGTCAGAGTCAGATTACGTCCGAATTGCTGGATATCGTCAGTGGAATGGGGACGTTGGAGTGAACACAGGAAAAGTCACGCAAGTCATCGGGAGCGTTTTCGACGCGAGGTTCTCGCCGGAACAGGTGCCGACCCTGAACCACGCGCTGGAGATCCATTACGATTTCGACGGCCAGCCCAAGATGCTTCGCGGAGAAGTGCAACAGCACCTCGGCGGCGGAAGAGTGCGGGCGGTCGCGCTGGGCAGCACGCTGGGCCTGCGACGAGGCACGGAAGTCCTCGACACCGGCGGCCCCCTGACGGTCGCCGTCGGAAAAGAGACTCTCGGGCGCGTCCTGAACCTCTTCGGCGACCCCGTCGACAACCGGGGCCCCCTCGACGCCAAGACCACCCGGTCGATTCACCACGATCCGCCCCGCCTCATGGATCTGACCGCGCAGAGCGAGATGTTCGAGACCGGCATCAAAGTCATCGACCTTTTGTGCCCCTTCGTCCGCGGCGGCAAGACAGGCCTGTTCGGCGGGGCCGGCGTAGGCAAGACGGTCGTCATCCAGGAGCTGATCGCGCGGATCGCCACCCGTCACGGCGGGTACTCCGTCTTTGCCGGCGTGGGCGAGCGAACCCGCGAAGGCAATGACCTGTGGCTGGAGATGCAACGAACCACGATCCCCGGCGCCGACGACACCGTCCTCGACCATACGGCCCTGGTGTTCGGCCAGATGAATGAGCCCCCGGGGTCCAGGCTGCGGGTGGCCCTGTCGGCAATGACCATCGCCGAGTACTTCCGCGACAGCGGCATCGGCGACATCCTGCTGTTCATCGACAACATCTTTCGCTTCGCCCAGGCGGGCTCGGAAGTGTCCGCGTTGCTGGGCCGGATCCCGTCGGCCGTGGGGTATCAACCCACGCTGGCCACCGAGATGGGCCAGCTCCAGGAACGCATCGCATCGACCAAGACCGGCTCGATCACGTCCGTCCAGGCGGTGTACGTGCCGGCCGACGATCTGACAGACCCGGCCCCCGCGACGACGTTCGCACACCTGGACTCCTTCGTCGTGCTCAAGCGCGCAATCGTTCAGAAAGGCATCTATCCCGCGGTCGATCCGCTGGAGAGCACCTCCCGCATCCTCGACCCGAACATCGTCGGCCGTCAGCACTATGACACCGCCCAGACCGTCCTGGAGTACATCCAGCGATACAAGGAGCTCCAGGACATCATCGCGATTCTGGGCATCGACGAGTTGAGCAAGGTGGACCAGACGACGGTCGCCCGCGCCCGGCGGCTCGAACGGTTCTTCTCGCAGCCGTTCCTCGTGACGCAGAAATTCCTCGGCCAGGAAGGCAAGTACGTCAGCGTGGGCGACACGATCGAGAGCGCCCGGCAGATCTGCGACGGCAAGTGGGATCAGTTGCCGGAGGAGGCGTTCATGTACGTCGGCTCGGTCGAAGAGGCGGCCCAGAAGGCCAAGACGCTGACACAAAGATAAACTCGAAATCCCAATGTCGAAACTCGAAACAAACACGAATGACCAAAATCCGAAATCCAAAACGAGACTCCCGAGCGGCGACAGCGTTTCGGTCATGTGAGTTTTGCATTCTGAATTTGTTTCGGATTTCGGGCTTCGAATTTCGGATTTCGTCAGGTAATCATGTGCGACGATGGTGAGTACCGAGCAGAAGACATTTCACTGCGAGTTGATCGGCCCGGCCGGCAAGCTCCTGGACTGCCAGACCACGTCGGTCGTCTTTCCTGCCCATGACGGACAGGTCGGCGTCCTGGTCGATCATATGCCGATGCTCAGCCAGCTTGGGTTGGGCGTCCTGAAGGTCGCACAACGGTCCGGCGAAGGCTGCGAAACCGCCAGTTCGACGCCGGACCTGGAGTTCTTCATCGACGGAGGCTTCGCCCTGGTCGCGCAGAACTCGGTGACGGTCATCGCGTACAGCGTTCTGGCCCTGCAAGACGTCACGAGCGAAGCGGTGCAGTCCCTGCTGGACAAGACCGCGAAAAACCTGGCGAGCCCGGGGCTCTCCCCTGCGCAACGAACGCACGAGAAGGAACGGATGCGAACCTTGCGGAACCTCAAGGACTCGCTTACATCGTGAACCCAATATCATCGATCCTCCTGGACGCGGGACCCGATCCCAGCCGGCATCTGAACGTGCTGTTGCTGCTGGGAGTCGCCGTGTTCGGCGGGACCGTCGGCGCCCGCATCTTCCGCAGGTTTCGCGTCCCTCAGATCATCGGCTCGATTCTCATCGGCCTGCTCATCGGCCAGAGCGGTCTGCGACTGGTATCCGAGGGCGTCGTGCAGGCGGTCGAACCTCTGAATTACTTCGCCCTGGGGATCATCGGTTTTCTGATCGGCGGCGAACTGAAGCTCGAGATCCTGCGAAAATACGGCAAGCAGTTCACCGCGATCCTGGTGGCCGAGGGCGTTGCGGCCTTCACGCTCGTTGCCGGCGCGACGATCCTGCTGACGTACCTGTTCACGCGCGACCTCCGCATGTCCGTGGCGCTGGGCGTAGTCCTGGGCGCGATCTCCTCGGCCACCGATCCGGCCTCGACGATCCAGGTCCTCTGGGAGTACAAGACGCGCGGGGCCCTGACCACCGCCGTGATCGCGGTGGTGGCACTGGACGACGCGATGGCGTCGACCCTGTACGCGATCGGCACCAGCGTCGCAGGCATCCTCACCGGCAACGCTTGCTCTGGAATCGCAGCCAGCTTGGCCACGACGGCCTATGAATTGGCGGTCTCGCTGATCCTGGGCCGCAGCGTCGGCAAGATCGGCGGGGCCTACCTGGGCGGCAAGTGGTCCGGGGCAAGCGCCTGCGTGCGGAACTACCTGGGCATCTGCCTGTTCGCCCAGGGCGGCGTCGCCATCGGCTTGAGCATCCTGGCCAGCCACCGTTTCACGCCGGAAATCAGCTCGATGGTCATCCTGGTCGTGGCCTCCACCACGTTCATCGTCCAGCTCGCGGGCCCGCTGTTCGTCAAGCTCGGGGTCAAGAGGGTCGGCGAGATCGGCCTGAACGTCCGCGAGGAAGATCTGATCGACACCTTCCGCGTCGCCGACGTCCTGGACGCGAAGGTCCCGATAATCCCGGCTGGAACTCCCCTGAAGGAGGTGATTCGCATCGTCAGCGGGACCGAGGCGCATTATTACCCGGTGGTCGATCGCGAGAACCGCCTGGCCCGAGCCGTCACCCTGCACGGCATCCGAAGCACTTTCGCGACGCAGGAGTTGAACGACTGGCTGGTCGCGCTGGACATCATGGAGCGGATCGTCGCCACGACCACGCCGCAAACGCCGCTGGCGGAGGCCCTTGGCCAGGCCCGGCGCTACAACCTCGACCGCCTGCCGGTGGTCGAGCCGGACCGGGCGGACGTGCTGGCCGGCGTCCTGGATTGTCCCGCCGTCTACCGCTCGCTTGCAGCGGAGGTGTTGTCCCGCCAGCAAAAAGCCGATAATACTCACGACGCTTATGAGTATTCCAAAAAGCCAAAGGCTGACGAGTAATCAACAGTTCAAGTCCGTGCTGGACCGGGGCCGACGGGCCGGCGACAGCCTGCTGACCCTCTACGCCGCGAAGAACGAATCCGGGCGCGCCCGCCTGGGGGTTTCGGTCGGCAAGTCCAGCGGCGAAGCCGTCGTTCGGAACCGCCTCAAGAGACTCCTGCGAGAGGCCTTTCGCCGCAGCCTGGACCGCATCCCGCCGGACTTCGACTACGTGCTGATGATCTCGCCGGCCCTTTCGCGAAAACTTAAACAACGTCCGGAAGGCGCCAGGACTCTCCATGCTCTGGGCATGGACCGCCTCCGGGAGTCCGTACTGGCCCTTGTGGCGATCGCCGCCCGACCCGCGGCGTCGGACCACAATCGAATCCCCCGTCGGAATCACACCGATCATGAGTGAAGAGCAGGAACTGGTCTCCATCAAGCAGGCAGCGGAAAAAGCTGGCGTTTCCCGCCAGTCTCTGCAATATTATCTCATGGTCGGGTTGTTGGAGCCCACAGCGGTCACGCCGACCGGACGACGGTTGTTCGGTCGCAAAGCCATTGAACAGATTCGCCTGATCAAGAAACTGAACAAAAGCGGCTACCCCCTGCGGGCGATCCGGGACCTGTTCATGGAGAAACGAGGATAATGGATGATTGATAAAGGAGGATTGGCGGATGGACGGCTATCTCAATCACCGATTGTCAATCATCCATCATCAATCTCTGAAAGGAGTCTGACGTGAGTGATTACGAAACCGCCCAGAGACGGCGGGACGTGATCGTCGGCGTTTTCGTGATTGCGGGACTGGCCGCTTTGGGCTGGATGATCTTCAAGTTCGGCGACCTTCCCACGGCCATCACGCGAATGCGATCTTTCGAAGTCTACGTCCAGTTCCCCACCGCTCCAGGCGTGGAGAAGGACACCCCCGTCCGGTTCGCCGGCTATCAGATCGGCCGGGTCACTCATGTCATGGCGCCGGAAGTCAGAACCGACCTGAATACGGGCAGAGAATACCACCAGACCCTGTGCATCCTGAGCATCAACAACAAGTACGTGGACATCCCCTGCAACGTGCAGGTCAAGCTGATGACCCGCGGCTTGGGCAGCAGCTATCTTGAACTCAAGGTGGACCCGGCCAAACTGCCCGCTCCGCTGCAGGACCCGAACGATCCGTCCTCGTGCTTTCTCCGCAGCGGCATCCTGCTTCAGGGCTCGACCGGCATGACCAGCGAGTTCTTCCCCGAAGAGAGCCAGCAGATGCTCAACGACCTCGTCACGGACATCCGCGCGTTCATCGGCAACGCCAACGACGTCATCGGCGATCCGAACAACAAGAAGAACATCAAGGCGACCATGGCCAACCTCACCGACGCCACCGGCAGCCTGACCGTCGCTCTGAAAGAAGCCGCTCTAACGATGCAGGACGCCCGAAAGACGCTGGAGGATTTCCGCTCGCTCGCATCGACCGGAACCGACACGCTCAAGAGCGCCGACGCCAAGGCCGAACGGCTCGTCGTCGCGATGATCGGCACGAGCGCCGAGTTGAGCAAGGCGATCTCGCAGATGCGGCTGGCTCTGGAGAAGGTCAACCACGGCGACGGCGCCGCCGGGCGGTTCATCAACGACGGTCGGCTCTACGAGAGCCTCCTGGAGAACACCACGCAGCTCAACGTGCTCCTGAAGAACTTCAAAGAACTGATCGACAAGATCAGCGAAAAGGGCCTGCGATCGGTCTACTGACCGGTTGCTATCAACGTAGAGAATCCGATTCGAGCCACCCCGGACAAACCCGATGCGGTGCTATGCCCGATCGTGTTAATAGTCTCTGAAGCCCCGCATCCAGTCCGGCCAATCGTTCGCTTGTACCCCCCCGGCGTTCGTCCAAGGACCGTTCTTACCGAACTGATCGTTCCACTTCAAAGTCCATAGCTCCTTCAACCCCACTTTCTTCACCGATCTATCCACTGGACAGTGCCAGGTTGGCCCTGCGGCGGTTATCCGACCAACCGCAATTCTAGCATCCTGGAGACGTCTGCGTTTTCGACGATGAATTTCTCGAGGTCATGGGATCCGTGCTGGACCACGAGAAATTGCGGAAGGGAGG
>DATIKY010000277.1:0-12039 GCA_035476995.1 Sedimentisphaerales bacterium
TACATGGACATGGACCGCCTCAAGGAAATGGAGGAGACGGAATCGCCAACGGCCGATAAAAAATCGCCTGACCCATGGGTCAGGCAGCGGTGTCCCTCTCAGGAGGACCAGCAAAAAAGCGAAAGATCCTTGACACTACCCCCTCGCCACGAAACAGCCCTTCTTCCTGTACTTCTGCACGAGCGACCCGCATCGCGGCGGGGGCAAGGCGACCGACCTGCCCCACCAGCCGGACCGGTTCGGCAATCGCGAGCAGGGCTATCCCGGCGTCGCAGAATCCAGGTACGATCCCAAAGAGGTCGTCGTGCCGGACTTCTTGCCGGATAGTCCCGAGTGCCGGGCCGAGCTGGTGCAGTATTGCCAGGCGGTCTCGCGGATCGACCAGGGCATCGGCCGACTCGTCGAGCACCTCAAGAAAGCCGGCCAGTACGACAGCACGGTCCTGATCTATATCTCCGACAACGGCATTGCCTTCCCCGGCGCCAAGACGACGGTCTATGAGCCCGGCATCAATCTGCCCTGCATCGTCCGCACGCCCTGGCAGCAGAACAAGGGCATCGCCACCGACGCGATGATCAACTGGGCGGACCTGACGCCCACGATCCTGGACTGGGCGGGCGCGACGCCTCAGAATTACGAGTTCCACGGCCGCTCGTTCAAGGGGGTGCTGGAGCGAGAGCACGTCGAGGGTTGGGACACGACCTATGCGTCGCACACGTTCCACGAAATCACGATGTACTACCCGATGCGGGTCGTCCGCGAGCGGCGGTTCAAGCTCATCTGGAACCTCGCGCACGGCCTGGACTACCCCTTCGCCAGCGACCTGTGGGAATCCGCCACGTGGCAGGCGACCATCCAAAGCGGCACCAGGCTCTACGGCAAACGAACCGTCGACGCCTATCTTCACCGACCTCGCTTCGAGCTCTACGACCTGGAGAACGACCCGCACGAGGTGAAGAATCTGGCCGACGATCCGCAGCACAAAGCAACGCTCGACCGGATGAAAACCAGGCTCAAGGCTTTTCAAAAGCAAACGAAAGACCCATGGATTCTCAAATGGGAATATGAGTAATCCCCGGCCGGCGGCCTCAAGTCGCTCTTGGCGCATTCGATTGATCGGATAGAATGCAGCCACAAAGGCCAAGGAGAAGACCGAGGGGCCGTCCCATTCGTCCCATCGGTCCCATGGGTCCTATCGAACCAACAACGGGATCGAATCTGTGAAGGGGTGCAAGTATGGCATTGCTGCTGGGATACGACGTCGGAAGTTCTTCGGTCAAGGCGACGCTCATGGAGGCCGGGACGGGAAAGGTGTTCGGAGCCGCGACCTCGCCGAACCAGGAGCTGGAAATCATCGCCAAAAAGCCCGGCTGGGCCGAGCAGAACCCCGAGACCTGGTGGGAGCACGTCAAACTGGCCACCGCCAAGATCCGCGAGCGGACCCAGTTCGACGCATGGGACGTCAAAGCCATCGGCATCTCCTACCAGATGCACGGCCTGGTCGCGGTCGACCGGTACAAGCGCGTCCTGCGGCCGTCGATCATCTGGTGCGACAGCCGAGCGGTGCAGATCGGACAGCAGGCCGCCAAGGCCATCGGCCCCAAGAAATGCCTCCAGAAGCTGCTCAACCTGCCCGGCAACTTCACCGCCTCCAAGCTCAAGTGGGTCAAAGACAACGAGCCGAAGCTCTACGCCCGGATCGACAAGATCATGCTGCCGGGCGACTATATCGCGATGAAGATGACCGGCGAGATCAAAACGACCCCGTCGGGCCTGTCCGAGGGGATTCTGTGGGACTATGAGAAGGACGCGCTGGCCGATTTCGTCCTGGCCAACTACGGGATCTCGCCGGACCTGATCCCCGAAACTGTCCCGACCTTCTCCGTCCAGGGCGAGCTGACCGCCGAGGCGGCCGACGAACTGGGCCTCAAGACCGCGACGAAGATCGGCTACCGCGCGGGCGATCAGCCCAACAACGCCTTGTCGCTGAGCGTGCTTCAGCCCGGCGAGATCGCGGTCACCGCGGGCACCTCCGGCGTCGTCTACGGCGTGACGGACAAGAAGAACTACGATTCCAAGAGCCGCGTCAATGTCTTCGTGCATGTGAACCACTCCGAAAAGAAACCCCGCTACGGCGTGCTGCTGTGCGTCAACGGCACCGGCATTCTCAATAGCTGGCTCAAGCACAACTTTACGAGCGACGGGATGAACTATCCCCAGATGAACGAGCTGGCGGCGCAAGCGCCGGTTGGCTCCGAAGGCCTGACGATCCTGCCCTACGGCAACGGCGCCGAACGAACGCTCGAAAACCGCGACCTCCGCGCCTCGGTCCACGGCTGGAGCTTCAACATCCACAAGAAGTCCCACTTCCTGCGCGCGGCGCAGGAAGGCATCGTCTTTGCGCTCCAGAACGGCCTGACGATCATGACCGAGATGGGGGCCCGACTCAAGACGGTCAAGGCCGGCAACGCCAACATGTTCCTGAGCCCGCTGTTCGCGGAGGCCTTCGCGACGACCACCGGCGCGACGGTCGAGCTGTACAACACCGACGGCTCCCAGGGCGCCGCCCGCGGGGCCGGGATCGGCACGGGTCTCTACCGCGGAACGAACGACGCCTTCGTCGGACTGGAGCCCGTCCGCACCGTCGCGCCCAACAAGCAATTGAAGAAGGCCTACCAGGCGGCCTACGAGAGCTGGGTCGAGGCGCTGGGCAAGCAACTGTAACGGAACAGTTGTGCCGTGTTGTCTGCGGACCTGGGCACGTCACCGGTTCTCTGCTGCCTTGGCGCGGGCCATCTGGTCGAGGGCGACGGCGCCGATGATGATCGCGCCGATGACGACGAGCTGAATGTTGGTCGAGATGCCCAGCAGGGTCAGGCCGTTTCGCAGGAAGCTGATCAGCAGGGTGCCGATGATCGTGCCGACGACCGTGCCCCGCCCGCCGCTGAGGCTGGCGCCGCCGATGACGACCGCCGCGATGACGTCGAGCTCCAGGCTCACGCCCGCGGTCGGCTGGGCGGACACCGTTCGACTGGTCGCGATCATCGCGGCCAGACCGACGAACAGCCCTGTCAACGCATAGATGATCAGCAGGTTGCGATTGACGTTCACGCCGGCATGGTAGGCCGCCTGGCGGTTGGAGCCGATGGCATAGGTGTACCGACCCAGAGGCATGTACCGCAGGATGAAGAAGCCCAGCAGGGCGATCGCCAGAAAGATCAGCACGTTCACCGGGATGCTCGCGACGGTGCTTTGGCCGAGGAAGGTGTAGGTGGGCACGTCGAACATCATGCCGTCGTTCATCACGTAGGAGATGCCGCGAAAGGCGCTCATCGTGCCGAGCGTGACGATAAAGGGAGGCAGGTTCAGCCGGGTGATCAGGCCGCCGTTGAGCAGGCCGCAGGCAAGACCCGTCGCCAGGCCCGCCAGGGTGCCGAGCCACATCAGGCCCGGCGTCGGAACTATGCTCCCGTCCTTGGTCATAATCAGGCCCGCGACCATGCCGGAGGCGGCCATCATCGAGCCGACGGACAGGTCGATGCCGCCGGAGATGATGACTGCGGTCATGCCCATCGCGATGATGCCGTTGACGCTCGAGCGGCTCAGGACGTTGAAGAAGTTCTCCGCCGTCAGGAACGAGTCCGGCTCCAGGGCCGAGAGGGCCGCGATCAGCAGGATCAGCGTGCCGAAGGGCAGAAGCTGTCGGATGAATCGATTCATAGTGATCAGACCTCGTCATGCCAAGCGAGGGCAAGTCCTATCTGTCCTATAGGTCCCATGAGTCCTATCGAACAGGACGGATGGGACACATGGGACACATGGGACCGCCGCTCACGTCTTCTCTTCCACCGCCGCCAGGTGCATCACTGCCTCGGGCGTCGTTTCCTTCTTTGCGAGATCGCCGACGAGCCGGCCTCGACGCATCACCATGATTCGATCCGCCACGCCGAACAGTTCGGGCAGCTCCGAGGAGATGAACAGGATCCCCTTGCCCTCCTCGGCCAGGCGGTTCAGGAGCAGATACACCTCCGCCTTGGCGCCGACGTCGATGCCCCGCGTGGGCTCGTCGAAGATCAGGAACTTCGAGTCGGCCAGCAGCCAGCGGGCGATCAGGAGTTTCTGCTGGTTGCCGCCGGAAAGAGAACTGGCCGGGGCGCGGGGCGACGACCACTTGACTGCGATGCGCGAGCCCACGTCGGCTGCAATCCGGTTCTCTCGGCTCGGCTTAATGAAAGGCCGAAAGCCGATCTGTTCCAGGTTCGGCAGCGTGATGTTCCAACTGCACGCCAGCTCCAGGCACAGGCCCGTGCGTTTTCGATCCTCGGTCAAGAGAGCGATTCCGTTATGAATGGCATCGGCGGGAGAGACGATGCTCAGTTCGCGTCCCTCCAGCATCACGGCGCCGGCGGTCTTCTTGTCCACGCCGAAGACGGCTCGCGCCACCTCGGTCCGGCCCGCGCCGACCAGGCCGGCCATGCCGACGATCTCGCCGCGACGGACTTCGAACCCCACGTTGTCGATGCCGGTCTCGGACGACAGGCCGCTCACCTGCACAAGCGTCTCGCCAATTCGGGCCGACCGGCTCGGAAAGAAATCCGTCAGTTCGCGTCCGACCATGTGATGCACGATTTTCGGAATATCCATCGCGGCTGCGGGCTCCGAGTGCACGAGCCGACCGTCGCGAAGGACGCTGACCTCGTCGGCCAGGTCGATGATCTCTTCGAGTCGATGCGAGATGTAGACGATCGAAAGCCCCTGGCTCCGCAGACTGCGGACGACTTCGAAGAGCCGTTTGGCCTCGCTCTCCGAGAGGGACGAGGTGGGCTCATCCATGACGAGGATCGACGCTTTTCGACGCAAAGCCTTGAGGATCTCGACGATCTGGCAGTCGCCGGTGGCGAGGTCCTCGACCCGGGCCGAGGGGCGGATGTCGAAGCGGTACTGGCGGGCGAGTTCCCCCGCCTGCCAGGCCATGCGTCCCTGGCTGACCATGAAAGGCAGCGTCCCTCTGGGCTCGGCCCCGAGATAGATGTTCTCGGCGACCGTCAGATGCTCGGCAAGATCGAGCTCCTGATAGATCATGGACACGCCGGCGTCGAGTGCCGCGCCGGGATTGGCGAAGACCTGCCCCCGGCCGTGGATTTCGATGTCGCCCACGTCGGCCGGGTAGACGCCCGCGAGGATCTTCATCAATGTGGACTTGCCCGCGCCGTTCTCGCCGACGAGGGCGTGGACCGTGCCTTCGCGAACCGAGAACGTCACGTCGCTCAGCGCCTGGACCGAGCCGAACCGCTTGGAGATCCCCGTCATCCGCAGGGCGATCTGACGGGTGATTGTTGATTCCGGATCGTTGATTTGTGATCGCTGAGGCACCGAGCCCTCTTGCCTGAAACTTCACACTTCACACTTGGTCCCGCCGCTTCAGATCTGCGACTTGAGCAGCTCCATGATCCTGGGATCGTTGAGTCGCTCGGCGGTGATCAGCTCTACGCCGGTGTCGACCTCCTTGGGCACCGCCTGGCCCTGGAGATGACGGAGGATCGTCTTGACGCCTTCGTAGCCCATCTTGTACGGATTCTGGATGATCAGACTGTCGAGGTCGCCTTTGCGGAGGCCCTCGACGACCATGGGCCAGGCGTCAAATCCGACCATCTTGACCTTCTTGGCGGCCTGGCCCTGCTGGAGAATCTGGAGGACCGTCAAGGCGCCGCCTGCGGTGGTGGCGTTGCAGGCGAAGACGCCGTCGATGTCCGCGTTCCGCGTGAGCATGTCCTGCGTCACATCGCGGGCCTTGTCCATCGTCGGCGGGTTGGGATACTGCGAATCCACGATCTCGATCGCGGAGAACTCCTTGCCCAGCGTTTCGCGGAAGCCCTGGATTCGGGCGTCCGTCGATCCCGAGCCGGGCGTCCAGGCGACCAGAATGATCTTGCCTTTGCCGTCGAGAATCTCGCCCATGCGACGGGCAGCCAGGACGCCGCCCTGGAAGTTGTCGGTCGCCAGGAAGGACAGGTACTTGTCCGTCTCGACGCCGGAATCGACGATCACACAGGGGATCTTGCGGGCTGCGATCTTCTCGACTGTCGGGGCCAGAGCGTTGCGGCTGCCCGGCGCCAGAATGATCCCGTCGACCTTCTGGGCCATCATGTCCTCGATGATCTGATTCTGCCGCTCGAAGTCGGTCTCGACCTCCGGACCGTTCCAGAGGATGGTGACCCCCTCGTCTTTGCCGGCCTGTTCGGCCCCGTTCCGAACGCCTTTCCAGTACTGCGAGACGATCTCCTTGGGGACAACGCCGATCCGGCGGGTCTCCTGCTTGCCCGAACCGCTTTTGCGCATGATGCCGATCCCGACGAACACACCGACGAAGACGACGAACAGAACGACCCACATCACGTTCTTCATGATCTGCTCTCCTATGCCAATCGGTCCGATCGCGGCCGGTCGCGGACTCGCCGCCGCGGTGATGAGGTTCACAGAATACCGCTTCCGACCGAAGGACGCAACTGTCGCGAAGATCTGCAGACAGACAATTGTCGCGCAGGAGGAGGGCACGGACAACGCGATCCGCGTGCGCCCAGGCGGCGCACGCGGATCGGGCTATGGCGGTCAGTGTCGAAGCCTCACGGCGTCGGCTCGACCTTCAACGCACCGAGATAGGTGAAGTGGTTGCCGTTGTTGTTGGCGGCGGTCGGGGCCAGGCTGATCGTGATCTCGCCTTCCGCGGTGGGCGCGATGCCCGTCAGCGCGACGGACTTGTCCACGTTGGCCGAGGCGTTCAGCGCGACGAACCCCGAGTTGAAACCGGTGACGGTGTAGCCGGTCTCGCGGTTGTCCGTAACGCCCATCCGCGAGGCGTAGAACGTGAAGTCGTACGTCTGCGCCGGGTCCAGGCCGGTCAGCTTGAAGCTCGGGAACACGTTGGCCAGACCGCTGAAGGTCTCCGTGTTGCCGAAGAGCGAGTCGCGGGTCGCGTCCGGCGGGAACAGGGTCGACGTGAGCGTTCCATTGGTGTTGGCGCCGTTGAAGCGGGTCAGGATCACCAGGTCGATCCCCATCGGCACGTTCTGGGTCGTGACCAGGTTGCGGACCTGGGACCCGACTGCGGCGCCGATGCTGTCGGTGACATTGTTCCAGGCGTTGAGCGGGTCGTCGGGCGAAGGGCCGGCGCCGGTGGGCGTGGCCGAGGAGCCGAAGTCCACCAGGATCGCCTGGGCGCGAATCTCGCCCTGGCCGACCGTCTTCTCAAGGATCTCGTTGCCTGCCAGGTCCTGCACGCCAACGACAGCCACCTCGAACAGACCGGTCACCGGCGCCGCCAGGGCGAGCGTCACGGCCTTGGCGTCCTCGCTCAGCGCCGCGGCGGCGATCTCGATCTGTCCGGCGTTGACGCGATAGTTGTCGAGAGCGGTCGCGCTGTCGGGTTCGAGCCGCTCGTCGAAGGTCAGCTTCAGCGTGAGCCTGTTGACCGGCTCCACCGACAGCAGGGCAGGGGCGTTGACATCAGGCACCACGTGCAGCAGGGCCTGGCGACTGGTGGCGCTGTAGAGCTCGTTGCCGACCAGCACGGAGAACAGAGAGCCGTCCAGATCGAGCGTCGCGGGGTCGAGCGTGTAGGTGAACTCGTTGGCGTCGGGGATCGGCAGGCCGTCCTTGAACCACTGGATCGTGTACGGCGGCGTGCTGTCCACCGCGGATGCGAACGTCGCAGGGCGGTACTCCACGACCGTCTGGTCCGCAGGCTCCTTCACGAACACCACCGGCTGCTGCTGCGGGATTTCGTCCATCCTCATCGCGCCAAGGTAGACGAAGCGATAGGCGTTGTTGTTGCGGGCGGTCGGAGCCAGACTGATCGTGATGACTCCGTTGGCGTCCGGGACGATCCCCTGGAGAACGGCCACCCCGTCGATGTTGTTCGAGGCGTCAAAGACTGTCGAGGCGGAGTTGAAGCCGGTGGCAGTGTAATCGGCCTCGCGCACGTCCGCGGCGCCCATCCGCGAGGCGTAGAACGTGAAGTTGTACGTCCGGTTGGGGTCCAGGCCCATCACTTTGAAGCTGGGGGTCACGTTGGCGAAGCCGTTCCAGTCGGCGGTGTTGCCGTAGAGCGAGTCCCCGGTGGCGTTGGCCGGGAAGAGGGTGGATGCGGTCGTGCCGTTGCGGTTGGGTCCGCTGCCGTTGAAGGGGCTGACCATCCGCAGAACCAGCGACGTCGCGCGGTTGCGGGTGTTGACCAGGCTGCGAAGGTTGCCGGTCGCGGAGCCGCCGATCTTGTCGGTGACGTTGTTCCAGTGGTTGACCGGGTCGTCGGGGGCCGGGCCGTTCTTGGTGATGGCGTCGGACGGGCCGAAATCGAAGAGGAAGCTCTGGCCCTTGCCGGCGGACCACTCCTCCAGCATGACCCCGACGACGTTCTGCCAGAGGGCGTAACCCGTCGCGTTCATGTGCAGCATGTCGGACCCGAACAACTCAGGGCGCGGCTGGCCCGCGCCGTCGAGCATGGGCGTGAAGACGTCGATGAACCACAGGTCGGGATCGTCCTTGGCCAGGGCTTCGAGCCGCAGGTTCAACTGCCGCATCGGCTCGAGGTACGCGGCCCGGCTCGGGCTGGGCTTGACCGCGATGAACGCCACGTCCGTTCGGGGCAACTGCTTCTTGACGCGGGCCAGGAATTCGACGTATTCCGCGTAGACCACGTCGACGGACTTGCCGCCGGAGAGGTCATTGTCGCCTTCATAGACGAGGACCAGCGCCGGCTCGTACACCGCCACGACGCGGTCGAAGTAGTAGAGCAGATCGCTCATGTGGGAGCCGCCGAACCCGCGGTTCATCACAGGATAGTCGGGGTACGCCGCGGCCACGTTGGTCCACATGCGAACGCTCGAAGAGCCGGTGAACAGAACCGGATCGACCGGCGGCGGACTGACTCGGTCGAGGCTCTCAAAAGCCTGGATATCCGCCTCGAAGCGGGTCGGGTCCTGAGCCTGCGCGTCGACCAGGGGCAACAAAGCAAGCAGGACACCCAGGAACCCGACGAATACTCTGTTGCGATTCAAGGCCTTTCGACTCCTCATCAGATACACCCTTTCCTTTCGTGTGGGCTCTTTTCACGCCCACAGGTTTCCCCCAGACCATCCGCATCGGCGAGGCAGGCTGTTGTCACGCCGGGAATAGACGACTCCAAGATATCACAAATGCCCGCCGGAATCAAGCGTCTGCCGAATGCGCCCTGTCGGCGAGATGCGGGTCAAGCTCGACCCGAGGGACGGGACCGCCATGACCGTCTTCCATGTCACCGAAACCGGGACCTATGAGGTGAAGGCGGTCACCCAGGTCGCCGGACATGACTTGCAGGGGAGCGACACGGTGCAAGTGCGCGAACAGTCCTCGCCCGACCCGGTCTCCGCCGGCGGCTCCTTCCGCACGTATTCCCCGGCAACCCATCGGAGTGTTTCACCCCTGCGCCGGCGAGATGACCACGTTAGGAATTGCGGCCGAAGCCGCCAACCGCTAAACTGTGGTTTTAGCAACTGACGGTTTTGTGAGGTTCTGATGAAGATCGCATTGGGCACGGATCACGCAGGATACGACTACAAGGAACGGATCAAGAAGCACCTGATCGAGAAGGGCCACGAAGTGACGGACTTCGGGACCTACTCGGCCGAGCCGTGCGACTATCCGGATTTCATCTATCCGGCGGCCCTGGCGGTCGCCAAGGGCCAGTGCGACCGGGCCATCGTCATGGGCGGCAGCGGCAACGGGGAGACCATCGTCGCCAACAGAGTCCGCGGCGTCCGCTGCGCCGTGGTCTGGAACGAGGAGCTGGCCCGCCTGAGCCGGGCCCACAACGACGCCAACG
This sequence comes from Sedimentisphaerales bacterium, assembly GCA_035476995.1. Classification (GTDB taxonomy): domain Bacteria; phylum Planctomycetota; class Phycisphaerae; order Sedimentisphaerales; family Anaerobacaceae; genus PLanc-01. The sequence continues at coordinate 9,857 of DATIKY010000277.1, forward strand.
TCATCTCCATCGGAGCCCGCACGGTGTCCGTCGAGCTGGCCATCAAGATGGTCGACGTCTGGCTGACAACCCCCTTCGACGGCGGCCGGCACACCGAGCGTCTCCGAAAGATCGCGGAACTCGACCGCGGCTCGCTATAAGAGATTTCACCACAGAGGCACAGAGTGCACAGAGAAGAAAAGGAGAATGAAGGATGTGGGATGTACGGACTTTCAATCAACCCTCAAACATCACAAATCAACCATCTCTTCTCCGTGTCCTCTGTGTCTCTGTGGTGAACACTCTTCTCTTCTGCTGCGTCGCGTCCGCCGCCGGCGGGCAGGTCCTGATCGAGGCCGAGAGCTTCGACAGCCCCGGCGGGTGGGTCGTCGATCAGCAGTTCATGGGCCAGATGGGCTCGTCCATGCTCCTGGCGCACGGGATGGGAGCGCCGGTGCAGGACGCTGTGACGAACGTCGCAATCCCGGCGGGCCAGTACCGCGTCTGGGTCCGCACGCGGAACTGGGTCCCGACGAGCGAAGGACCCGATGCGCCGGGCCGGTTCCAGGTCCTGATCGACGGCGCGCCGCTGCAGACCACCTTCGGCACGGAAGGGGCCGACTGGCATTGGCAGGACGGCGGCCAGGTCGAGATCAAGAAGGACAAGATCAAGCTCGCGATCCGCGACCTGACCGGCTTCGACGGCCGATGCGACGCGATCGCGTTCCTGAGCGACCTGTCGGCGCGACCGCCTGAAGGCGATGCGCTGGCTTCGTTGCGGCGGTCGGAGAAACCTCAGGAAGCGGGCCAATTCGATCTCGTCGTGGTCGGAGGCGGAATGGCAGGGACCTGCACCGCGATCTCGGCCGCTCGGCTCGGGCTCAAGGTGGCGCTCGTCCACGACCGGCCGGTCCTCGGCGGCAACAACAGCTCCGAGGTCCGCGTCCACCTCAACGGCCGGATCAACCTGCCGCCCTATCCGCGGATCGGCGACGTCGTCCGCGAGCTGGACCCGGCCAATCAGGGCAACGCCCAGGCCGCCGCGTTCTACAACGACCAGAAGAAGCTCCGCGTCGTGAAGAACGAACCCAATCTCCGCCTGTTCCTCAATATGCACGCCTATGCAGTCGAGAAGCAGGGCGACCGGATCACCGCGGTCGTCGCCAAGGACATCCGGACCTCGAAGGACCTTCGCTTCGTCGCGCCGTTGTTCGCCGACTGCACAGGCGACGGGACCGTGGGCTTCCTGGCAGGCGCGGATTTCCGCATGGGACGCGAGGGCTGGCAGGAGACGGGCGAAACGCTCGCGCCGCCGGAGCCGGACAAGATGACGATGGGCGCCTCGGCGCAGTGGTACACGGTCGAGACGCTCAAACCCGCTCCGTTTCCCGAGTGCCCTTGGGCGCTGCCCTTCACCGAGGCAAGCTGCGAGCACGCGACACGGGGCGACTGGAACTGGGAGACCGGCCTGAACAAGGACCAGATCGAGGACTTCGAATCGATCCGCGACCACGCGCTTCGCGCCGTCTACGGCAACTGGGCCTTCCTCAAGAACCACAGCAAGGACAAGGCGAAATACACCCACCGCCGGCTCTCCTGGCTCGCGTACATCGCAGGCAAGCGCGAGAGCCGCCGGCTGCTGGGCGACGTGATCCTCGCGCAGCAGGACGTGCAGGAGCAGAAGGCGTACCCCGACGCGATGGTGACGACGACCTGGTCGATCGACCTGCACTATCCGGACCCGAAAAACACCGAGCACTTCCCCGGCCAGGAGTTCAAGACGATCTGCAAGACCCCTGCGATCAAGCCCTACGCGATCCCGTACCGCTGCCTGTACTCGCGGAACGTGGAGAACCTGTTCATGGCCGGACGGAACATCAGCGTCACGCACGTGGCGCTGGGCACCGTCCGCGTCATGCGGACCGGCGGCATGATGGGCGAGGTCGTCGGCATGGCCGCGGCGGTCTGCAAGAACCGAGACACGACCCCGCGAGGCGTCTTCGTGGAGCACCTTCCCGAGCTGAAGGAACTCGCCGCCCGCGGCGTGGGGAAGAAGAAGTAGCATTCACCACAGAGGTAGGATAGAGAAGGCTGTTCTCCTGGAGCCGGATCGGCTCCAATGACGCACTCGTGGTGCACGTTGACGAACGGATGTCCATCGAAGGAGAACAGCCATGACTACAGTAACGATCGGAATGGATTTG
>DATIKY010000278.1:0-3125 GCA_035476995.1 Sedimentisphaerales bacterium
AGGACAGCCGAAGAGGCGACGGGCACTCGGGCACGTCGGAGCAGGTTGCGATCTACTGAGTCAACGAAGCCCGATCTCGTCCCAAAGACAAAACCGAGGTACCGTCACGGTTTGAATTCTTTCACAGCCTCGCGGTCCCCAAGATTACGACCAGGTTCTTCCTTCATTTCAGTTCTCCGCCGTCGCCGGGGCGGGGTTCGTCAGGGCCGCGACGGAGCGCAGGCCCGCGCCGGTCTGGGCCTTGATCTGCTCCAGGGCCCGCGCCACCTGCCGGCGGTCCGTCAGGCGGTCGGCCTCGATCGCGTCGATCAGCTCCGCGAACCGCCTGTCCATCCGATCTTCCGAGTTCGACGCGAACGACTCCAACTCGCGACGGATCTGTACAGCCGCTTCGGCCTGCAAGTTCGCATCGTTGCTGGCCAAGGCGGTTGCCAGACGCTCATCCAGTCCGGCCAGAACGCTCTTCTGGACCGCGGGCTTGAGCGATGCGACGATCGACGCTTCCAGGTCGGCCCGAAGCCGCTCGACGTCCACCGGCTTGGGGGCCGTCATCCGGCCGATCACGATACCGACCCCAAGGATCAGCACCGCCGCGGCGGCGATCCTCGCGAGGTGGTTCAGAATGGGTGCGATCCGCGTGGCCGGCGCGACTTCCCGCAGAGCCTGGACAACCTTCTCCTGGCGGGCATTCGCATCAACAGCAATCCTGCCGCCAAGCTCGGCCAGGGCGTCGCCTTGTCGCTTGAGGTCGTCCAGGTGCCGCCGGCAGCCTTCACAGCCCGCCAGATGATCTTGCACGGCCCGAGCTTGTGGCCCATCCAAAGCCCCGAGCATGTAGTCGACGATCCGATCCTGCATATCCGGACAGAACCTGTTCATGGCGTATCTCCTTGCGTCGTGAGCATCTCGTGCAGCTCTTTGATCGCGGTTCGCAGCTTCAGGTAGACGCCGGAGGTCGACATCTCCAGCATCTTGGCGACCGTCTTCACGTCCTGGCCGTCGAAGTAGTACATCACCAGAGGCAGCCTCAGATCCGCCGGCAGCCGGGCCACCGCCCGGCGGAGATCCTCAGAAGCATCCGTGTCGCGGACGTCCCGTCCGCGATTCGAAGGCGGGACGCCTTCACTACACGCGGGCAGGATGCCCGCGACACGCGCGACACCGGCCACTGCCGACCACTCGCTCACCGCTTCTTCACGGTTCTTTCGTTTGCGGAGCTGGTTGATGCTCAGGTTCCGCGCGATGGCGACGATCCAAGCGACGAACTGGCTGCCGTCCCGAAGCTGGCGGACCTGCTGGAAGCCCTTGATCATGGCGTCCAGGGCGACATCCTCGGCGTCGTGGACGTTGCCAGCACGCCGAGACAGACCAGGAAGACATGCCCATAGTGCCGCCGGGCCAGCCCGGCGTACGCCGTCCGGTCCCCTCCGCAGGAGGCTATCACCAGATCTTCGTCGCAGCGTTCGTCCAATCGCAACTCCGCATCCAAGTCTTCACAATAGAGACACCCTCCGAGCGGCCAGATTACATGGAAAACACCACTGCGCGCAGGTATTTCTCGGGACGGCCGCCGGAAGGCAGCAGAGAATTCGGGGCAACTAGCATGAAAAGCTGAACCTACTTGCCGCGAGAATCGCAGCGACGGAGGTTCAAGAACGAGGGCATGGTGATCCAATCGCTTGTGATCGCTGCCCTACTATTCAGTTGGTCGATAGAACCAGCGCGGCCCATGAGGAATCGGGGTCACTGGGCGGATTGCCCAATGAACGGATCTCACCGCCGGAAATCCTTGTGATCGAACCGTCTTGCAGCCCGCCACCGTCACTTATGCGGGGATTCCACCATTTTACAGCAAAGGGTCCCGATTGCTTACTCAAGTCCAACCGGATGTCGCTGCCTTGTTTGTGATAGACGATATAAAGGCTCCCTTCTTTGGCAAAGCAAAACGGAGGATCATTCTTCCCTTGATTGCCGACAAGACCATCGGCTGGGGCCATCTGGGTAAGGTGCTCGTTGACTTGCGGCAGCGAAAGCAGTGCGGCAGGACTGATGATGTAATCCAGCACCGGTTTCATACGGGAAAAATCTTCCAGACCGATGTCGTTGTAGCTTGGGTCCTTGTAGCCAATATACAGGTTCATCCCCTCACCGCCGGCGGTCATCACTTTCCAGGCATAATCCTCAGCACGGTCGATTTGACCCTCATCAATCGGCCAGCTTTCATCTTCTGCGATGATCCATTTATGTCCCGCTTTGGCGGACTTGTCCCGCCAGCCGATCACTTCCCTATGATGCTCTTTGTGCAACTGATAGCAGGCGCCGTGAACATCTGTGAAGCCGAGCAACGGCTCAAACTGTTCGTGTTGTTTTTCAATTTGATGATAGCTGTGGCTGACGACGGGGTGGTCATAGGCGTCAAGTGCGCTAAGATAGGCGGCACTGGCTTTGATCTGATCCGTTTTCAACCCGTGTTCTTCACCGATGTTGTATCGAAGACTTAGATGATGACCAAATCGTGCCACCACTTCGCGGTAGAATATGCTTCTTTCTGTCCCCATGTCGCCGCCGTTCAGGTAGCGAGCGTTGCTGGCCTCGCACAAGTACAGATCGGCGTTGATCCCCTTGCGGTCCATGTGGGTGTAGACGATGTCCCACTGGTCCAGTTTGGAAACATCGTAAATCAGTTTGGTGTCCCGATCCGTCCAGGGCCAGGTATTGTCCGCGTCATCGTCACGGGTAAGGACGATGTGATACAGAGTATTGGCGCCGATTGCGCTCAGATAGTTAATGGCCCCGATAATGCCTTTGCCCTTGCCCCCCTGCCAGGTGGGATCGCCTTCCTTCCAATGCTTCAGATGAAACAGATAGCGATGCAGGCCAACGCCTTTGCCTGCCCCAAACCCATGATCTTCATACAAATAGGTGTCTTTGTTGAATGGCACTGCCGTCCACAAGGCGTGCGATACCAGGGGTTTATGTTTTCCGCAGTTGCTGGCGGAGTTGCTCTCGGGGTCGTTGCATGAGGGGGTAGCGGTGGCGACGGCGTTTGAGGACCCGTGGCTCGATGCGGCCGGGTCGGTTGGCGACCTCGTTGGCGGCCAGACGGGCCAGGAGCATCGTGGACC
>DATIKY010000279.1:0-12741 GCA_035476995.1 Sedimentisphaerales bacterium
GGCCGCCTCAGTCGGCCGCAAGGCCTTCTGACACTCACGATCAGTGCCAACACTTGGATCAAAACGCGCCTGTTACAGATCCTCAATCAAATCCCAGCCAACGTCTGACCCGTCCATGTTTATGCAACGTTAGGGTATACACTGCGACTGGACTGCGTGGGCAAATCGCCGGTCTCCAGCGGCTACTACCTGGGCATCGAGTCGGTCCGGCTGCGCGAACGCAGGCCCCGCGTCGTCGAGTACAACCACGTACCGACCGAGGACTGGCGGACGAAGCCGACGCTGTACCAATGACCCGCTCGCAGGAGACCTGCCGAGTAGGAGTGTCAAGTTTGAAGTGTGAAGTAAGAGCGGGCGGCCGTACGGGTTTTCCCTTGCCGACTTCAAACTTGGAACTTGACACTTCAAACTGGTGGCGACGACGTTTCACGGCGCTACTGCGAGCGCGGCCCGTCGTGTCGTCGGATTCGCTTGACAGATTCCCGCCGGGTTCATAGGGTGATGAGCTTGTGAAGGAATCCAGGAGGATCCTGTGAACAACCGCATTACCTGTCCGAATTGCCAGTCGCAGATCGAGATCACCGAAGTGATCTCCGGCCAGCTCCGCGCGAGCATTCGCGCCGAGCTGGAGACGGAGTTGGGTCCCGTCCGCCAGCGGCTCAAGCAGCAGCAGGAGGACCTGGCCCAGAAGCAGTCCGAACTCCAGAAGAAGTTCCAGGCGGTCGACGAGCAGGTGAAAGCCAGACTGGCGGCGGAGCGTCCGGCCCTGGAACAGACGATTCGCGGGCGGCTCCGCGAGGAGCAGGACCTGGAGCTCAAGGACAAGGCCGCCGCGATCGCGGAGTTGCAGGCCAAGGTCCAGCAGGCGAGCGCGAAGGAGCTGGCCTTCCTCAAGGAGAAGCGAGACCTTCAGGACAAGGTCCGCAGCGCCGATCTTGAGGTGGAACGCAGGCTCCAGGAGCAGTTGCAGGCGGTTCGCGAGCAGGCCCTCAAAGAAATCGACGAGCAGCACCGGCTCAAGCTCATGGAGAACGAGCAGAAGGTTCAGACGCTGCTCAAGCAGATCGAAGACCTCAGACGCAAGGCCGAACAGGGCTCGCAGCAGACTCAGGGCGAGGTCCTGGAGATCGCGTTGGAAGAGCTGCTCAAGAGCCTCTTCCCAACCGATGGCGTCGAGCCGGTGGCCAAGGGCGTTCGCGGGGCCGACGTGATTCAACGGGTGTTCGACGACAGCGGCATGGACTGCGGCCTGATCCTGTGGGAATCCAAGCGGACGAGGCACTGGTCCAAGGACTGGCTGCCCAAGCTGCGGGACGACCTGCGGATGGTCGGCGCCTCGAGTTCGGTGATCGTCAGCGAGCAGTTGCCCGAGCACATCCGCCACTTCGGCCAGGTCGACGGCGTCTGGGTCGCGAGCTGGGCCTGCGTGCATCCGGTGGCGGTCGCTCTTCGCGGGGGGCTGATCGCCGTCGCAAAGAGCCGTCGGGCCCTGGAGGGGCGGCACAGCAAAATGGAGATCGTCTATGATTACCTCCATGGCCAGGGGTTCTGTAACCGCGTGTCCGGCATCGTCGAGGCATTCAAGGCGATGCACAAGGATCTGGAGGACGAGAAGGCCACGTTCCAGCGATGTTGGGCCAAACGTGCCAAGCAGATTGAGCGAGTGCTTATCAGCACCTCTGGCCTCTATGGCGATCTGCAAGGCATCATCGGCAGCACGCTCCCGGAGATTCGGGGCATGAGTCTCTCGGCTCTCGGCGACGGCCAGCCGGAAGGCAAGGCCTTGCCTGACAGCGATGGCGCGAACGCATAGAAAAGGCCTGCAAGACGACATGGGAACGAAACGCAAGTCACGTAGTGACGCAGAACAAGCGACGCCGGCTCGCAAGCCGGCGTTGTGGAAACGCCTCCTGGCGGTGATTCTCAGTCCGGTCCTGTTTCTTCTTCTCGCGGAACTGGCGCTCTCGCTGGCCGGGTACGGCTATCCCAAGGGCTTCTTCATTCCGTGGAAAGTTGGCGGCCGGACGACGTATCTGGTCAATCAGCACTATTGCGAGCACTTCGTTCCCAAGACTCTGTCCAGGGCGCCGGAGTCGTGCGTCCTGGAGTCGAAGGGGACGTCTAAAGTCCGGATCTTTGTGCTGGGCAGCTCGGCCGCCTATGGCGACCCCGACCCGGCGTACGGATTCTGCCGCCAGTTGGAGACGCTGCTCAACGAGCACGCGAGCGGGACTTCGTTCGAGGTGATCAACGCCGCGGTGACCGCGATGAACTCGCACGTTGCCCGGCGGATCGCGCAGGACTGCGCTGCGCACGAGCCGGACCTGTTCGTCGTGTTCATGGGCAACAACGAGGTGATCGGCCCTTATGGTCCGCCCACGCTGCCGGCGTCGCTGTATGCGAGCCGCGGGTTCATCAACGCCTGCATCACGGCCAAGAAGCAGACACGCGTCGGGCGGCTGCTGAAGGACGTCAGTCAATCGCTCGGCGTTCGCGGGGCGGACCAGAGCAAGTGGCAGGGCATGGAGAGCTTTCTGACCAGTCGGATCGCGGCGGACGACCCGAGATTGCAGGACTGCTACCGGCACTTCCGCGACAACCTCGACGACATCATCGAGACCGCCCAGGGCTGTCGGGCCGGCGTCCTCCTGTGCACCGTTCCGATCAACGTCCAGTCGTGCGCCCCGTTCGGCTCGGAGCACAAGGCAGGCCTGACGGCCGAGAGTCTGGCCCAATGGGATCAGGCGTTTCAGGAGGGCAGGGGCCTGGAACAGAAGGGCGACTACGCCGCAGCGTTGGCGGCTTACGAGAAGGCTCGTCAGATCGATGATGCCTACGCCGACCTGAGTTTTTGCATGGGGCGATGCCTGGCCGCTCTGGGCAGGACGGACGAGGCCAGTCGTGCTTTTGTCGAAGCTCGCGATCGGGACGTGTTGCGATTCCACGCCGACAGCTCGATCCTCCGCATGATTCGCGACACCGCCCATGCGTGGTCGGCCAAAGGCGTTCGATTGCTGGATTTGGACGCGAACCACCCTGCGAGTGTGTTCGTCGATCACGTGCACCTCGATTTTCGCGGCAACTTCCTGGCGGCCCTGGCGGCGATGGAGCAGATCCGAGGGATGATGCCCAAGGCCGGGTTGACCGAGCCCACGATGTCCGAGGACGAGTTGCTCGACCTGTGCCGCAAGCGGTTGCTGTACGACGCCCGCGAGCAGTATCGGCTGGCGATGGAGATGTACCGCCGCAAGACGATCTCGCCATTCGCGGAACAGCTCGACCACGACGCGGAGATGGCGGATCTGCGGGACGAGTTGATCCGTTTACGTCGGGCCATGGGTCCTCATGATCTCGCGGTCGTCCAGGAAGCGATCCAACATCGGCCGTTCGATACGTACCTGATCCTTCGCCATGGCCAGGCCCTGATGGAGACCGGCCGGCCTCGCGATGCTGTGGACGTGTATCGCAATGCGCTCGACGCCAAGCCCTACGACATGCGGATTCGATCCGCGTTGGCCCAGGCCCTGACTCAGGGCGGCGCCAGAGGCGAGGCGATCAAGGTGCTCACGTCGAAGCAGACGCCGGACCGGATGTCCTACAAGGACGCTTTGCTGTTTCTGGGCGCTCGCTGCGCCGAGAGCGGGAATCTGCCTGAGGCCACGGCCATCTACGAGGAACTCGGTCGGATCGATCCGAAGAACCTCGACGTCCTGGTGAATCAAGCGGCCGCCGCGTCGCAGCGGGAGGACCTGCCTGCGATGAAGCGTCATCTGGACAAGGCCCTGTCGCTGGCTCCCGATTCGGTCCTGGCGGTGACGAACATGGGCAACTACTACGCCAAGCAGAAGATGCCGGTGGAAGCCAGGAGGTGGTTCATGCGGGCGGCCGAGCTCGATCCCTACAGCCCGTTCGCCCACATCGGCATCGGCATCCAGTCGGTCCGGCTCCAGGAGTGGGACACAGCCGTCGAGCACCTGGCGGGGGCGGTGGCCCTCAAGCCCGACTTTGTCGAGGCGCACCTGCTCCTGGCCGCCATCCACGACCAGGCGGGTCGAAAGGACCAGGCAAAGAAGCACCAGGACCTTGCCACGCTGTTCCGATCCTCGCCTCAGCCGTGACCCTGCACATCATCACTATCCCGTGGCCGACATGGGTTCGACCTCGAATCGGGTATGCTCCTCGACGGCATCCTCGGCGACGTCGGGTTCGTAGTCCATTTGCAGGCTCAACCAGAATGCCGGCGGCATACGCGAACAGCGAGCGAGCCAAAGGGCTGTGTCAGCGGTGATACCTCGTTTCCCCGGGGACGCTGTCCCCGGACCCCTGGGATTTTCCGCTTTAGGCCAGAAACATGATGAGCAGAGCCGATCCGTGTTCCATGACGACCCGGCACCGCCGGCCCGCCTGTCCTACCGCCTGGCGTCTGTTGTGGGGTGTCTCTTGCCGTGAGCCCCGGTCGCGGGTATATTCCATGCGCCACGGCGGAGGATAGGGCTCTGCTGGGAAGCAACCCGAGCGCCGTTGTGGTCCAGGGACATGGGCGACGTCGCCTCTGTGGGACGTCGCCTTCCCCTCCGCCATGTTTCTGGCCTAAAGCGACAAATCCCAGGGGTTTGGGGACGGCGTCCCCAAGGCCCACGGAAGTGCGCGAGAGCCGGACGAGCCAGATTTGTTCTGCCTGTGTCTTCCGGAGCCGGGCTATTTGTCGGTCAGCGGCCGAATCCAGATATTGCGGAAGCGGACCGGGTTGTTGTGGCTGGAGAGGGCCAGGGGACGCTTGGGCTCGATGGGCCTGTCGTACCTGGCCACGATGCGATGGCCGGTGGGGCCGTAGATCTCCTGGTTGTGGTGGACGAGCAGGCCGTTGTGCAGCATCGTGACGCGGGCGGGGCTTTCGAGCTTGCCGTCCTTGAAGACCGGGGCGAAGAAGATGATGTCGTAGCTCTGCCACTGGCCGGGCGCCCGGCAGGCGTTGACCTTTGGCGGCGTCTGCGCGTAGACGCTGGCCGCCTGGCCGTCCGGGTACAGGTGCGTCTGGTACGAGTCGTAGATCTGGATCTCGAACAGGCCCATGAGCAGCACGCCGTTGTTGCCGCGGTCGGACCAGTCGCCGATCGGCGGGTTCGGGGCCTGCCATTCCAGGTGAAGCTGGCAATCGCCGAAGGATTCCTTCGTCCGAAGAGCGCCGGTGACCGCGACGATCTCGCCGTTGTCGATCTTCCAATCCGAGGCCTCCCATTTGGCCAGGTCGGTCCCGTCGAACAGGACCACCGCGTCGGAGGGGGCCCGGCCTCTCGATCCCGGCGTCACCACCGGCGGCGCGGGACGGTCCGGATCGTGCACGTGGTATCCGCACCAGGGCAGCACCGGCGTGTCCTTGTACCCGAAGGTCCCCGAGCCGTCCTTGGCCTTGACCAGTTCCGCGGCGATCACCGTGGCCGAGTAGGCCAGCATCAGGATGGACAGGATCGACACGCTTGCGACGACGAGTGAACGACGGTTCATAAGGGCTCCTTTCAAATACCCGTTTAGTTCACTATACCGCATCGTGAAGGGGCCAACAACCTTTTGCCTGTCCGGTCGTAGTGTGATATGACCTTGATGTCCGGCGGGGAACGATGTGTGACGGAGTTCGGATGCAGATGGTTGAAGGACGTGTGAAATGGTGGGGCGTGGCTTTTGCGGGGGCTCTGTGTCTGTCCGTCTGCCTGGGCAGCCAGTCCTCGGATGAAAGACCCGCGGTCCGGGTGACGCGGGTCCCCGAGGCCGGCGGCGTCTGCCTTGTCGTGGAGATCGGCGAGTACCATCATCTGAAGTTCGAGGGGGTTCTCGTCGAGATCGGCGACCGGGTCGCCGCGGACTAGGCGATCGCTCTGTCCGGCAACACCGGCTACTCCACGCTCCCGCACCTGCACTTCGGCGTCTACTCGGCCGCCGACGCCCAGCAGAGGCGGTCGCACCGAATCACCTTCCTCACAGCCCAGGGCCCCGTCTCCGAGCCACGAGCCGGCAGAGCCTACACGGCTCAGTGATCCGGTCATTCTGAAGCCCGTCTTGCACCGGTTGCCTGCGGCTGGCCCAGGATTGCGTTTATCGCTTTGTGGGGTTCCAGCGGAGAGGAGAGTACGCTATCCTCATCGCCATGAGCCATCGACTCTTCACAATCGGCTACGAGGGAAAGGACCTTCCGGCCGTTTTGCGTTGCCTGGAGGGCGACAGCGGCAGGGTGCGCCGGGCACACCATCTCCATTCGATCACGCTCGCCACGGTCGCGGACGTTTCAGGTCCTTCAACAGGTTGTTGGCGATGATAGCGTTCTCGCGGACCTGGAAGTCGAGCATGCCGACGCAGGCGAAGTCCGCGCCGCTCTCGAACGCGTACCGGAAGCCTTCCCTCGGATGGATCGCGCCGGCGGCCAGAACCTTGTAGGCGACCCAGGGCTTCGCGCAGGCGGCCATGAACTCGATTGTCCGCTGCGGGTCCATGCACCACATATTGTCGTGCCTGGGCAGGTCGAACGGGCCGCCTTTTTCCTCGGGCGTCGCGGACCAGTACTTGTCGCTGTGCAGCGTCTTCATGTAGAAGTCGACGGGGATGCCCGCCTTCTCGCAGGCGATGGGCACCTCGATCGAGTGGCACGCGACTCCGGCGACCAGGCCATTCTGCTTGGTGTGTTCGACGGCCTTGGCGATCAGGTCCAATCGGTTGTGCTGGGTGAGCCGGTCGCCCATCTCGCCCTGAATGAAGGTGCCGTGCGCCCCGGCGTCGATGGCCATCTGGAGTTTGGCCAGCGGGTTGTCGGGCCGGACGAAGCACTGCGCCAGCCACTGGATCTGGCCGCCGCGTTCGTCCCAGTACTTCCTGATCAGCCGGCCGGTCGGGTCCTGGCCGTTGGCGTAGGGGTCGTCGATCGTCGAGATCATCGTGTTGACGCCGCACTCCTCGCAGAATTCCCAGGTTTGCATGACCTTCTCGTCGGTGAAGTAGTGCTTCAGGAGCGCCGAGACGTAAATCATGTCGCGCGCGTGGGCGTAGCCGTTGATGAGGTTGCCTCCGCAGATGAGCCGGCTGATCTCGAGCTTGCCGATCCGGCCTATGGGCAGAGCGATCGGACTTGCTGTCGGCTGGGTCTCTTTGGCCTTTTCCCGGGCCAGGAGCGCCTGTTCTTCCAGGCTCAACCCCAAAATGCCCGTGGTGAATGCGCACGTCTTGAGAAAACCCCGCCGGTTCAAGTTTTCTGAGCTCATATCGATCCCCGCATGATCAGAAGACAAGTATCCTGCACGTCTGAGATTCTACACGAGCGAGAGTCCAGAGGCCAGACATATTCGCCAAATCGCGTCTGCGGCAGGCCTCTCTTCTGGAGGGCGGATTCTTCTTGATGCAGCAAGATAGTGCTATTTCGTGACCGTCGCCCGCCGAAATTGCGGAGACGGAGGGCTTGACGAGCGTGCGATTTTGTCTATGCTGACCGTTTTCACGCCTCGATTTGAAGGAGTATTGCCGTGCAGGGAAGTGCATCCCCAGGGCAGTTTGTCTTTGAAGAACGGGTCTCAGAGCTGGCGCCGAGCGTGCTGTACGACGAGCACGTCAAGCTCGCGGGCAAGTCGCACATCGCGGCGTTTGCGGGCTATCTGATGCCGCTGTGGTATTCGTCGATCGCGGAGGAGCATCGGGCGGTTCGACAGAGTGCCGGGCTGTTCGATTGCACGCATATGGGCGTTCTGGAGGTCTCGGGGCCCGACGCCGGTCTGTTCCTGGAGGTCGTCGGGACCAACAAGGTCCAGGACCTCAAGCTTGGCCGGGCCAGGTACGGCTACATCCTCGACGCTGCCGGCACCGTGCTGGACGACATCATCGTCTATCGTCGGGGCCAGACCCGTTTCATGGTCGTGGTCAACGCGGCCAACGAGACCAAGATCCGGTTCTATCTGCGCCATTTGCAGGAGGGCCGGGCGGTCGTCGACACCAAGTCCTCTCCTTGGACGGCCAAGTTGCCCAAGTTGAACGCGTCGATCCAGGACATGCGCGATCCCAACCGGTCCACGGATCGGCGGGCGGACCTGGCTCTGCAAGGGCCGGCGTGCTTCGATACCCTGGGCAAACTGGCCGACGGGGCTGCCGCCAGTCGGATCTCCGAACTGAAGAGCTTCGCGTTCGTCGAGGAGAAGGTCGGCGGAATCGATTGCCTGATCTGCCGGACGGGATACACCGGATCGAACGTCGGCGTCGAGCTGTTCGTCGATCCGCAAGAGGCCCCGCGTCTGTGGAACCTGATCCTTGAGGCGGGCAAGCCCCTGGGCGTTCTGCCGTGCGGGCTGGGATCGCGGGACAGCCTGCGGATCGAAGCGGGTCTGCCGTTGTATGGGCACGAGTTGGGCGGGAAGTTCCGTATCTCGCCGTTCGAGGCCGGTTACGGCTGGGCGGTCAAGTTGGACAAAGAGTTCTTCATCGGCCAGGCCGCGATGCGGCGGGTGGCTGAGAGCTACGATATGGAGGTGGCGAGAATCGAGCTGTCCGCCGCGAAGGGCGTTCGCCCGATTCGCCAGGACGATCCGCTGCTGGACGAGAAGGGCGAATGTGTCGGCTGGGTGCTCAGCGCCGCCAAGGCGGAGGACAAGCAGGTCGCCCTGGTCTACATCGACCGCAAGGTTGCCCAGGAAGGCAAGAGCCTGGGCGTCTACTACCTGGCTCGAAGCGCCAGTCAGGCCGAGCAGGGCAGGAAACAGGCGGCGGAGAAGGGACAGAAACTGGAAGCGGACCTCGCCGGGAGCGTGGCGAGCCGATTCGTGAAATATTGACAGGAGGTAGCAGGCATGGCGGTTGCACAGGGGTTGTTGTACACGAAGGACCACGAGTGGGTGGGAGTCGAAGGCGACACGGCCACTATGGGCATCACGGATTACGCCCAGGAGCAGTTGGGCGAGGTGGTGTTCGTCGAGTTGCCCAAGGTGGGCAAGGAGTTCGTCGCGCACAAAGAATTCGCGGTGGTCGAAAGCTCCAAAGCCGCCAGCGACGTCTTTTGTCCCGTCGCGGGAAGGGTTACGGAGGTCAACACCGAGTTGGAGACGCAGCCGGAACTGGTCAATAAGGACTGCTACGGCGAAGGCTGGCTCTGCAAGATCAAGATTGCGGACAGAGCGTCGCTGGGCAGTCTGATGGATGCGAAGAAGTATGAGGAATATCTGAAGACGCTCTGAGGACGTAGCGGCCAAAATTCGAAATTCGAATTTCGAAATCCGAAACAAGCACGAATGACCGAAATTCAGATTTCAAAACGGTCCCTCCGACGGGCGATAGCGTTTCGATCATTTGAGTTCTTCGTCATTTGGATTTGTTTCGGATTTCGAGCTTCGAATTTCGGATTTCCGCGCCTCGCGGCTTCGGATTTGCGATCTCTATAAAGGTACTGCTATGGAGTTTATTCCCCACACTGCCGAACAACGCAAGGAGATGCTTGCGACGATCGGCCTGTCGATGGACGATCTCTTCGGCGACGTTCCGCCGGAGCTGATGGCCAGGTCGTTCAAGCTGCCCAAAGGGCTCAGCGAGCAGGAAGTCCGGGACCGCCTGGCCGAGCTGGCGGGCAAGAACTCGATCGGCCTGACGCTCTTTCTGGGCGGCGGGTTCTACGACCATTTCATCCCGTCCGCGGTCTACTCGATCATCTCGCGAAGCGAGTTTTACACCGCGTATACGCCGTACCAGCCGGAGATCTCGCAAGGGACGCTCCAGGCGATCTATGAGTTCCAGTCGGCCATCTGCCGGCTCACGGAACTGGAGGTCTCGAACGCCTCGCTCTACGACGGCGGCACCGCTCTGTACGAGGCCATGATGATGGCCCTGCGAATCACCGACCGCAACAAGGTGATCGTGGACGACAGCGTCAACCCGATCTACCGGGTCATGCTGAACTCGTATACGCGGAACCTCCAGATCGAGCTCGAAGAGACCCATTGCGAGGACGGGCTGGCGAATCGGGCTCAGATCCTCGACAAGCTCGACGACAAGACCGGCGCCGTCATCGTGCAGAACCCCAACTTCTTCGGCTGCATCGACGACCTCACGGACATCGCGCAAGCGGCCCACGAGAAGGGGGCCCTCTTGGTCGTTTCGTGCTACCCGATTTCGCTGGGGATTCTGAAGGCTCCCGGCGCGATGGGAGCGGACATCGTCACAGGCGAGGGCCAGAGCCTCGGCATCCCGATGTCTTTCGGCGGGCCGTACCTGGGCTTCATGGCCTCCCGCAAGGAGTACGTGCGGAAGATGCCCGGCCGGATCGTCGGCGAGACGGTGGACCGCAAGGGCGATCGCGCGTTCGTCCTGACGCTCCAGGCCCGCGAGCAGCACATCCGCCGGGAGAAGGCCACGTCGAATATCTGTTCGAACGAAGCCCTGTGCGCCCTGACGGCGCTGGTGTACCTCTCGCTCCTGGGCAAGCAGGGTCTCAAGGAGACGGCCCAGCGGTGCGCCGACAAGGCCAGCTACGCCTATCAGCGGCTGACCAAGATCCCCGGCGTGCGGCCGCACTTCAAGGCCAAGTGGTTCTTCAATGAGTTCGTGCTGGACCTGCCCTGCGAGGCCGCCGACGTGGTCGCCAGGCTGATCGAGCGGGGCTTCGCCGCCGGGTTCCCGCTGAGCCGTTACTACAAAGGAATGGAAAACTCGCTGCTGATCTGCGTCACCGAGAAGCGAACGAAGCAGCAAATCGGCATGTTGGCCGAGGCGCTGGAGAGTGTGCTATGAAACTGGTGTTTGAAAAAAGCGTGCCCGGCCGGACGGGCGTTTTGCCGGGTCCGAGCGATGTGCCTGGAACGATCCATATCCGCGAGAGCCTGCTGCGCGAGAAGCCGGCGGCGATGCCGGAACTGAGCGAGCTGGACGTGATCCGTCACTTCACGGAGCTGTCCCGGCGCAACTACGGCGTCGATACGAACTTCTATCCGCTGGGCTCGTGCACGATGAAGTACAACCCGAAAGTGTGCGAGCGAATCGCCGCCTACCCGGGCTTCGCGCACCTGCACCCGCTGCTGCCGCAATTGCGGCGGGGCGGCATGCTCACGCAGGGCGCCCTGGCGATCCTGTATGAGATGGACCTGCTGCTCCGCGAGATCACCGGCATGGCGGGCTTCACGATGCAGCCCCTGGCCGGCTCGCACGGCGAGCTGACCGGCATGATGATCATGGCCGCCTACCACCGCGACCGGGGCAACAAGAAGACCGTCATCCTCGCTCCGGACAGCGCCCACGGCACGAACCCCGCCAGCGCCGCGATCGCGGGCTACCGCGTCGTGACGATCCCGAGCACCGATCAGGGCGTCATGGATATGGACGCCCTCAAGCGGGAGCTGAACGACGACGTGGCAGGCATCATGCTGACGAGCCCCAACACGCTGGGCCTGTTCAACTCGCGAATCCACGAGATCACCGACCTCATCCACAGCGTGGACGGACTGGCCTACTACGATGGCGCGAACCTCAACGCCATCGTCGGCAAGGCCCGGCCGGGCGATTTCGGCTTCGACATCGTGCACCTGAACCTGCACAAGACGTTCGCGACTCCCCACGGCGGCGGCGGCCCCGGCGCCGGTCCCGTCGGCGTGAAGGAAAAGCTCCTGCCGTTCCTGCCGATCTCGATCGTGGTCAAACGCGACGACGGGACGTATACTCTCGAATACGACCGCCCGAAGTCGATCGGTTACATCGCGCCGTTCTATGGGAACTTCGGCATCGTCCTTCGCGCCTACGTCTACGCGCTGATGCTGGGAGGCGAAGGCCTCCGCCACGTGGCGGAAACCGCGGTCCTGAACGCGAATTACGTCCGCGCCAGACTGCGAAAGTACTACAAACCCGCGGTCGACCGGATCTGCAAGCACGAGTGCGTTTTCTCGACGACCGACAAGATGGCCGCCAACGGCGTCCACGCGATCGACATCGCCAAGGCCCTGATCGACAGGGGCTTCCACCCGCCGACGGTTTACTTCCCGCTGACGGTGAAAGAGGCGATCATGATCGAGCCGACGGAGACCGAGAGCAAAGAAACGCTCGACGCCTTCATCGAAGCCATGATCGAGCTCGCAGAATTGGCCGAAAAGGCCCCGGAGAAACTGAAGGCGGCTCCAATCAACGCGCCGATCTCCAGACCCGACGAAGTCGCCGCGGCCAAGAGCCTGAATATCGCGTATCTATGATTTTCTTCAGAAGACGAGGATCAGTGCCTCTGTGCAACCGACAACGCGGGATGGTGCTCTGAGCCGTCCACTCGTTGCATGATGTTGAGCAGGTGTGTAACGCTAATCACTTGGCATTCTTGCCATAGAGGCGCTGGTAGTCTGACCAGAACTGCTCACAGATGGCTGGGACATCATCAAAGTAGTCCTCAAAGAACCCTGGCTTGGCCCAATTCTCCGGGTAGCAGCATCGTTCATCTTCCCTACCGATTTCACACCGCCAGAATGCGGGAATGCCTGGTTCAACGACCAAAACACTGAGGATCAAAGAGTATGGGCTCATTTGCATTATCGATGATGCGATAGTAGTCTGCCTCGACACCGATCACCTCATACTCTTGGCCGATGTCCAGAGACTGTATAGTATATCCACGAATGGCACTGCCGTCCACAAGGCGTGCGATACCAGGGGTTTATGTTTTCTGCAGTTGCTCACGGAGTTGCTCTCGGGGTCGTTGCATGAGGGGGTAGCGGTGGCGACGGCGTTTGAGGACCCGTGGCTCGATGCGGC
>DATIKY010000280.1:0-14930 GCA_035476995.1 Sedimentisphaerales bacterium
GACCATCATGGATTACATAGCACAGCACAACGACAACCCCAAGCCGTTCGTCTGGACGGCCAAGGCCGAAGAGATTCTCGCCAAGGTCGCCCGCGCGTGGGATACGCTTAATGTCGCATCAGAATAGAACACTACACTAGTGTCTTTCGCAGCCAGGCGAGGGATCTTTCGATCATGGGTCCGCCTTGGCCTTCGCATTCCATGCTCAGCACGCCTTTGTAGTTGTGGTCGCGGAGCATCTCCAAGCACTTTCGGATGTTATTCGAATTGACGCCGTCGCCGATGGCGCATTGGCTGACTGCAATGCCCGTCTGATTGCCTCGGACCGCGGCGGCCAGCGACTCGGAGACGTCTTTGATGTGTACGTGACTGACGCGGTCGATGAAACGCTTGAGGAACGCGACCGGGTCCTGGCCTGCGATGAAGGTGTTGCCTGTGTCCATGTTCATGCGGAGGCACTTGCTGTCGCAGAAGTCGAGCATCCGCGACATCATGTCGGGTTTGGTCGTGAAGTAGCCATGCGGCTCGATGTTCACGATGATCCCGTGGGCCTCGGCAACCTCGATAATCTGGCTATAGCTGAACTTCATCAGGTCCATGGCCTCCTGGTCGCTGAGCCCTTGCGGCGGGTTCATGCCGTCGGTGGTGTCCACGCAGGGGCAACCGATCAGGTGGGCCCACTGGATCGACTTCATCACGTAGGGCACGCCGCGGATCGGGCCATCCTTGCCCGAGAGCGGGTAGGCCGCGTCGACTTGGGAGAAGCCCGATACGCCGTAGGAGGCCATCTTGCGTTTGAGCAGGACCGGGTCTTCATAGAGGGCCACGTGCGGCTGGTAGCCCAGGCCGTGGATCCAGCTCACTCCGTCGATGAGGCCGCACTCGATGTAGTGGACGCGATTGGTCTGGGCCCACTGGAGGCACTTCTCGAAGCTGAAGTAGGAACTGTTGAACGCATCGGTATGGAATCCAATCTTCATCGCAACGTCCTTCTGTCCCCCGGTATCCGAATCGTTCACGCAGGCGTCGCGCGGGGGACCGCCGCCGCCATGCCATTGCCCGACATTCCGAAAACCGATCCCGATCTCCTCCCGCTTGACACGAGACTCAACCCTGTGCCATTCCGAGCCGGCGTTTGCATTCGGTGAGCATCTCCGCGGTGCGGGTGGCGCCGGCGCGAGTCACCCCGATCGCGCGGACCTCCAGGAGTTTGTCGAGATCGCGAACGCCCCCGGCCGCCTTCACCTGCACGTGGGCGGGCGAGTGCTTGCGCATCAGCTTGAGATCCTCGATCGTCGCCCCTGACGTGCCGTAGCCGGTGGAGGTCTTCACCCAGTCGGCTCCGAGCGACCCGCAGATCTCGCACAGCCTGATCTTGTGCTCGTCCTGGAGGTAGCAGTTCTCGAAGATCACCTTGATCTTCTGGCCGCGCTGGTGCGTCACGTCCACCACCGCGGCGATGTCCCGACGGACGTACTCCCAGTCGCCGCTGAGGACCTTGCTGATGTTGACGACCATGTCCAGTTCCTGCCCGCCGTCGTCGAGGGCCTGCCTGGCCTCCGCGACCTTGATCGCGGTGGCGTGTCCGCCATGGGGGAATCCGATGGTCGTACTGGCTTTCACATCGCTGCCCTTTAGGATCTCGGCGCATCTCCTGAGATAGTAGGGCAGGATGCAGACGCTGGCAGTGTCGTATTCGAGGGCCAGCGTGCAGCCCGCTTCGAGATCAGGCACCGTGAGAGTCGGATTCAGCAGGGAGTGGTCGATCATCTTGGCGATATCGAGATACGTATAATCCATCGCATGCTCCTGATGCGCCGTCGATCCGGCCTGCGGATCGCTCACGGCATGTATTGAAGAAGGAATCGGGCGCTCTGCTGCAACGCGGCCTTGCGGGTCTCGACCGAGCCCTCGTACGCCCGGTCCTCCACTTCCACGCAGACAGGACCGGTGTAGCCGACGTCGCCCAGCACGGAACAGAATCGCCCCCAGTTCACCTCTCCCAGCCCGGGCAGTTTCGGCGTGTGGTACTGCAAAGGCGTTGCGAGAATGCCGACGTCGTCGAGCCGCTGGCGGTCGACGCGCACGTCCTTGGCGTGGACGTGAAAGATGCGATCGCGGAACTCCCAGATGGGCTTGATGTAGTCCATGTGCTGCCAGACCATGTGCGAGGGATCGTAGTTGAGCCCGAAGTTCTTCGACGGGATCTCCTCGAACATCCGCCGCCAGATGGTGGGGCTGTGCGCGAGGTTCTTGCCGCCGGGCCATTCGTCGTTCGAGAACAGCATGGGGCAGTTCTCGATGCCGATCCGCACGTTGTGGTCCTCAGCGAACTTCACCAAAGACGGCCAGACCTTCCGGAACCGCGTCCAGTTTTCGTCGACCGACTTGGTCCAGTCCCGACCGATGAACGTCGTGGCGCATCCGACGCCAAGCTGCGACGAGGCGAGGATCACCTTCTTGAAATGGGCCAAGACCTGTTTGGCCTCTTCCAGATCAGGACTGAGGTAGTTCGGATAGTACCCCAGCGAGCTGATGGTCACGCCGGACTGCGCCAGGAGTTTGCGCACTTCGTCGGCCTGCTGTGGCCCGAAGTCCGTGACATCGAGATGGGTGACGCCGGCGTATCGCCGTTCCGCCTTGCCCTTCGGCCAGCACATCAGCTCCACGCACGAGTAGCCCGCCTCCGAAGCGAACTCGATCACCTGCTTTAACGACAAGTCCGGCAGAATCGCACTGAAGAATCCGAGTTTCATGAACGTCCTCCTTTCACCGGCATCCATTTGCCCCGACGATGACTCTTGAGAATGGCCTCGCACAGCAGGATCTCGCGATGGCCGTCCGCGAACGTGGGGAACGTCGGCTGCGCCGAGAAGTCCCCTGCTCTGATGTATTCATAGAACGCACGGAAGCACTGCTTGAACGTGTCCGGGAAGCCTTCGTTGTGCCCGCCGGGGTAGTGGATGAACCGCCGGGCCCGATCGGAAACCAGCGACGGGTCGCGGATCAGGCTCTCGTTGGGTTTGTCGCGATGACCGATCCACATTTCGTTGGGCTGTTCGCTGCACCAGGCCAGAGCCTGCTGGGAGCCGGCGATCTCGTACCGCAGACAGTTCTTGCGGCCCGCGGTCACCTGCGAGACCCAGAGGCACCCCTTGGCCCCGCCTGCGAACCGCAGGAGAATGCAGCCCACGTCCTCGGTGGCGACGCCGACGGGCTCGGTCTTGACGCGCGTCTTCTGCTGCTTGCCCTTGAAGGTCTCCACCTCGCCGAGCGGCCTCTGGCGAACCGGATGCACGGTGGACAGATCGGCACAGACAGCCTCCACCTCCAGACCTGTGATCGCATGCACCAGATCGAGCCAGTGGGTGCCGATGTCCGCGACCGCCCGCAGTTCGCCGCCTTCTTCGGCCAGGACCCGCCAGTTGTAGTCGGTGGGGTGGAAGAGCCAGTCCTGGACGTAGCTGCCGCAGACGGAGTAGACCTGTCCGAGGTCGCCTCGCTGCATTCTGTCCGCGGCTTCGATGTTGAGCGGATAGTAGCGGATGTTGTAGTTGACGCCTGCCGCCAGTCCGGCTCGATCGGCCAGCCGGACCAGTTCCGCGGACTCCCGCGAGTCCATCGCCAGCGGCTTCTCGCACAGCACGTGCTTGCCCGCCTTCAACGCGGCCTTGGCCATCGGGTAGTGCAGGCGGTTCGGGGTGGCGATATGCACCACCTGCACGTCCTGGTCGGCCAGGACCTCGTCGAAGTCCCTGTAGGCCTTCGGGAGACCCAGCGTCTTGGCCGCTCGCTGCGATTCCTCGTCGGACACTCCCAGGATCCCGGCGACCTCCACCCCTGCGCGCTTGAGCCCCTCCACATGCACCGGCCCAATGAACCCGGCGCCCACCACAGCCGAACGAATACTCACCATATCGACATCTCCTTGTGATCCCCCTGTTCAGGTCCAGACGATATCACGCCATGCAGACCCAGTCAACCATCGGAACCGCATGATTCCCGACCGGCGCAAACCCTTGACCGGAGGGTGTTAAAAAGGGTAAAATATCAGTGCGGCGGTGTGGATTCGGTATCGCACCCCCCGGTCGGTGACGCACG
The DNA here is from genome assembly GCA_035476995.1 of Sedimentisphaerales bacterium. Lineage (GTDB taxonomy): Bacteria > Planctomycetota > Phycisphaerae > Sedimentisphaerales > Anaerobacaceae > PLanc-01. The sequence continues at coordinate 4,102 of DATIKY010000280.1, forward strand.
CCACGACGGCCTGCCGCATGGCAGCAATCTTGAAAAAGAAGAGGACGAAACTTGCACACATCACGCAAAAAACCCTGGGCGTCGATAGCGGCGGTAGCGGTCTGTCTGTTGAACGTCTGGGCGTCGGCGCCCTGTGATGCGGGCCTCACGGACGAGAAACCGAGCGTTGCGGCTCCCCAGGTGGTCATCAATGAGCTGCACACCAATCCCGACGTCAAGACCGAGCTGGTAGAGTTCGTGGAGCTGCACAACTACGGGTCGGTCGCGGTGGCCCTTTCGGGATGGTCGTTCTCCGAGGGCGTGTTCTACACCTTCCCGGCCGGGGCGATGCTGCCTGCCGGCGGGTACGTCGTCGTGGCCCAGAACCCCGAGCAGCTCAATGCCAAGTTCGGCACCGAACGCGTCGGATTGCCCGGCAGTCGGGTTTTCGGGCCCTACGGCGGGGCGCTCGACAGCGACGGCGAGCGGGTCGTCCTGTGCGACGCGGAGGGGCGGATCGTGGACGAAGTCGAGTATGAGCTCGGATTCCCCTGGCCGACCGTGGGCGATGCGGTGCCGGAGAGTTCGCCGGGGCTGGGGGCGTCGCTGCAACTGGTGAACCCGCGGTTCGACAACAACCTCGGCGGGAGCTGGCGGTCGGCGTTTCCGTCGCCGACGCAGGTGAACCGGGTGTTCTCAACGCTTCTGTCGCCGCACGTGCGGCAAGTCAAGCATTCTCCCCGACAGCCCGTCACGGGACAGGTCGTGACCGTCACAGCCAAGATCACCGACGAGGACGGGTTGGATTCGGTCCTGCTGCGGTACCAGACGGTCCGGCCGGGGAACTACATCTCGCGAACCGATTCGCAGTACGTCTCGGCGTGGACCAGCATTGCGATGCGAGACGACGGTCTGGCCGGCGACGCCTTGGCGGGCGACGGCGTTTTCACCGCCCAGATCCCGGCCACCCAGCAGGTGCACCGGAACCTGGTTCGATACCGGATCGTGGCGACCGACAAGCGGGGCGCGGTCACGACGGCGCCGTACTCGGACGACCCGCAGCCGAACTTCGCGTACTTCGTGTACGACGGGGTGCCGCCCTGGCGGGGGGCGGTGCAGCCGGGCGCGACGCCGGTAATCGATTTTCCTGCGGAGGTGATGCGGAGCCTGCCGGTCTATCACTTGATCAGCAAGAAAGCCGATGTCGAGGACTGCACGTGGCTCTCGAAATACAGCGGCAGCGACTATCGCTGGTACGGCACCTTCGTCTACGACGGCCAGGTCTACGACCACATCCGCTATCGAGCCAGAGGCGGAGTCTGGCGATACGCCATGGGCAAGAACATGTGGAAGGTGGACTTCCTGCGCGGGCATTACTTCCAGGCCCACGACGACTACGGAAATCCATACAAGACCCAGTGGGACAAGCTGAACCTCTCCGCCTGCATCCAGCAGGGCAGCTTCGGTCAGCGAGGCGAACAGGGCATGTTCGAGGCGGTCTCGTTCCGCCTGTTCAACCTGGCCGGGTGCCCGGCGTCGAAGACCAATTACATCCAGTTCCGGATCATCGACGAGACGCACGAGGACGGCACGCAGAACGCGACCCACTCGCCGATCACGAGCCAGGGCACCCAGTACGACGGCGACTTCTGGGGTCTGTACATGACCATCGAACAGATGGATGGGCAGTTCCTCGATGAGCACGACCTGCCCGACGGCAATCTGTACAAGATGGAGGGCGGGGGCACGCTCAATAACCAGGGACCGACGCATCCCACGAACGGCTCCGATCTGAGCGCGTTCACGTCCGCCTATCGGGGCAACGCCTCCGCCGATTGGTGGCAGACGAACGTGAATCTGGACGCCTACCACGCTTACTACGCGGTCTATCAGGCCATTCACCACGGCGATATCACCGAGAAGAACTGGTTCCTCTATCGCCACCCCGAGACGGACCAATGGTGGCAGCTCCCCTGGGATCTCGACCTGACCTGGACCACCTACTACGGCAGCAACGATCCGAGCGACCCGTTCCGCAGGGCCGGCGCGCTCAACCACAGCGTCATCGACATCGCGAGCAAGAACCGCCTCCGCGAAGTCGTCGACCTGCTGTTCAACACCGAACAGGCCAACCAGTTGATCGACGAGTACGCCGCGATCATCAACGACCCCGCCGGCGGGCTGTCCCTCGTCGACGCCGACCGGTGCATGTGGGACTACCATTGGGTGGTCGGCAATGCCGCTTATCCGCAGTACATCAACCAACCGGCCAGCAACAAGGCCGGCCACGGCCGCTTCTATGAAGAGGCGTCGAAACGCGGCTACGAGCGGTCCTTCGAGGGCATGGTCAAGGTCATGAAGGACTACGTCGTCCAACGCGTCGCCTACCTCAACGGCAAGGCCGCCGACGCGGCGATTCCGAACACGCCGACGATCGCCTCCACCGCCCCGGCGGGTTTCCCCGCCAACGCTCTGACCTTCACCGCGTCGCCCTTTGCCGACCCGCAGGGCGCGGGCAGCTTCGCCGCGATGAAGTGGCGGATCGCGGAAGTCTCGGAAGGTTCGCCGGCTCCCGCCGGCAACGGAACCGGCGCGATCACGCTCATCTCCGGAAGCTCCACCTGGCGGTACTTCAAGGGCATGACCGAGCCCTCCGCCACGCAGGGCACCTGGCGACTACTGGGCTTCGACGACACCGCCTGGCTCGCGGGCCCGGCCGCCATCGGCTTCGGCGAACCCTTCCTCAACACCGTCCTGGCCGACATGCGGGGCAACTACTCCAGTCTCTATCTCCGCAAGACCTTCGACGTGACCAGTCTGGACCTGTTCGACCGCCTGGTCCTCAACGTCAAGTACGACGACGGCGTCAACGTCTGGATCAACGGCAAGCTGGTCTACCAGAACAACGTCGCAAACGAGAATCTCCCCTGCACCGCCTTGGCGTCCACGTCTATCGAGAACATCGATTTCGTTCCATACGACCTGGGCGATCCCCGCGCCAGGCTCGTCCAGGGACGCAACGTGATCGCGGTCCAGGTGTTCAACTCCTCGCTCTCGGGCAGTTCCGACTGCTTCATCGACGTGAGCCTCTCGGGCGAGAAGTCGCAGGGCACTACCCAGCCCGGCCCGGTCGTGACGCCGAGCGTCACGCGTCGCCGGCCCGGCAAGTACGAGATCGAGGCCGCCTGGGAGAGCGAGGAGATCCGGACGTTCGCAAGCGACATTGTCGTCCCGGCCGCCGCGGTGCGGCCCGGACGGACCTACCGCGTCCGCTGTCGGATGAAGGACGACACCGGCCGCTGGAGCAAATGGTCCAATCCCGTCCAGTTCGTGGCGGGCGAACCCATCGCGGCGGGCATCCTGGCGGACCTGCGGATCACCGAGCTGATGTACCACCCGCCCCAGACGGATTCCGGCGTCGACAGCGAGCGGTTCGAGTTCATCGAGCTCAAGAACGTCGGCGACGAGACGCTCGATCTGGGCAGCGTCTCCTTCACCGAAGGCGTGACCTTCGATTTCGCGACCGGCGCGGTCAGGAGTCTTGGGCCGGGCCGGTTCGTTCTGGTCGTCAAGAACACCTCCGCGTTCCTCGCCCGTTACGGCCAGGACCTCCTGCCCCTGATCGCAGGCGAATACGACGGCAAGCTCGCCAACGACGGCGAGACCGTCTCGCTCGTGGACGTCTGGAACGGAACGATCGTCCAGTCCCAATATGGCGATGGTCCCGGCTGGCCTCTGGCGGCCGACGGAGGCGGGCATTCCCTCGTTCCGCTGGATTCCGCGATGCTCGATCAGCCGCGAGGCTCGCTGAACTACCCCGGCAACTGGAGGGCCAGCACGTACCTGCACGGCTCGCCTGGAAGGGATGATCCCGCTCCTCTGCCAGGCGTGGTGGTCAACGAGTTCCTGGCCGATCCGGGCCCGACGAGCAGCACGTCCGACGACTGGGTCGAGCTCTACAATCCGACCGACGCGAGCGTGAGCCTCGTGGATTGGTTCCTCAGCGACGACCGCAGCAAGCTCTCGAAGTGGGCCCTCCCGACGGGGTCGATTCCCCCTCAGGGCTACGCGGCCTTTTCGATCGGCGGGTTCGGCCTGAGCCGGGAGGGCGAGGAGCTTCTCTTGTCGCACCTGCCCGCCGACGCCCCGGGCCGCGTCGCGGACGCGGTGCGGTTCAAGGGCCAGGAAGTCGACGTTTCGCAAGGACGATACCCGGACGGCGACGATTACTGGTTCCGCCTGACACCCTCGCCCGGCGAGGCCAATGCAAATCCGATCGCCGATGTGGTGATCACCGAGCTGATGTATCATCCCATCGACCCGAACGACGAGTACATCGAGCTGCACAACCCGCTGAATCGGAAGATCGACCTCGGCAACGCGACGGTCTCCTGGCGTCTCGACGGGGCCGTGGACTTCAACTTCCCATCCGGCACGTGGCTTCCCGCAGGCGGACGGCTCGTCGTCGTGGGTTTCGACCCGCAGGTCGAAACCTCGCGGCTGATCGCTTTCCTAGTGGGTTACAGGATCAGTCCGTCTTCGCAGACGGTGCAGTTCGCCGGTCCGTGGACGGGCAACCTCTCGAACCAAGGAGAGCGAGTGGCTCTGGAGAGATGTCTGCCCAGAGGCAATTCCGCCGACCCGACCGCCTGGGTCGTCGTGGACGAAGTGATCTACAGCGACGTGGCCCCCTGGTCCCCCGGCGCCGACGGCGCCGGCCAGGCCCTCCACCGGATCGCCACCGCCCCCGGCCATTCCGGCAACGACCCGACGAATTGGCAGGCGGCCGCACCGACGCCGGGAAAGTAGGAGACAGGGCTACAGAATCGGACCGTGTAGAAGTCGGGCAACGGAGGCAGAAACATCCTCAGGGGAGCGGGCCGCCTTCAGTTGATCGAGGTGGGTTCGCTGGCGATCCGTGAACGTCACGGCGGTGTTCAGCGAGAAACCCGTCAGACCGCAGACCTCGCGAATGGCTCGAATCAAGTTGTCGATCCCGGTTTCCTCTTTCGCACTGATGCGAACCGTGCGTTGGAGGAAAGCCGGCAAAGACTTCGGATCGAGCCGCTGCGGAAGGTCGGCCTTGTTGAGCACGGTAACCACTCGACGGTTCACCAGCGAATCGACGACGGCTCCCGACACCTGATTCGCAGATTGACCGCCGTCCAGGACCAGAACGACCAGGTCGGCGCGAGTCATCGCCTCGACGCTCTTGCCCTGCGCGGCATGATCGGTATCGCCCGACGCGGCCAGACTGGGATCGAGACCCGCGGTATCGATCAGGGTGACCGCAAGGGGCGGAATGCGGATCTCCGCAGTCACCCAATCGCGAGTGGTCCCGCGAAGGTCCGTCACAATCGCCTTCTCCCGCCCGGCCAATGCGTTGAGCAGCGTGCTCTTGCCCGTATTCGCCGGGCCGATCAACGCAACGGTGCAGCCGGAGAGGATCAGGCGGGCCTTGTCGCTGTCCGCCAGAATCTGCTTCGCTTGTGCAGCGATCTGTTCAAGCGGAATGGAATCGAGCCCGGCCTGCCAGCGCCGGACCATCGCGGCGAGCCCCCCCTTCACCTGATTGGCGATGAGGTTCGCCCCTTCGATGGTCTTGACCCTGGCGAAGGCGAGCTTGGCCTCAACGGCGATGGAATCTTCGGTTGGCCGGGCGATCAACTGCTCGGGTTGCACAGGATGAACGCCGCGACGGCCGAGCAATCGCATGATCCGATCCACGATCAGGGGATTCCCGTGGCAATGGATCGCGAACACACCAGGCCCCTCGCAACCTACCGTGACATGGTCGATCGTCTGCCCTTCTTCGACAATGTCGCCCAGGCAGATTCGACCGACGGCGAATTCCGAGCGGCTGCCGTCCAACCGATGGAAAATGTCGCGCAGGACCGCTCCGGCGGAATCGCCGACGATTTCAATGGTGGCGATGGCCCCTGAGCCCGGACCGGTCATCACTGCCGCGATGGGAGCCATGGGTTACGCCAACTCGCTCTCGGCCTCGATGTACTTCACGTAGGTCAGAACGATGCCCTTGACGACCAGGTGCGGGACGTAATTGTCCACAAAGGGGCAATCGTCCTTGATCGTCGCGGCGGCCGAACCGGTCATGATCGTTTGCGGCCAGCGGCCGATCTGCTCGGCGTACCGTCGGATGATTTCCTCCATGGCGCCGATGATCGAGTAATACAGGCCGCAATTGATCGCGTCGGCGGTGTTCTTGCCATAAGGGGCGTCGGGACGATGGACCGTGACCTTCGGCAGTTGGGCCGTGTTGTCCTTGAGAGCCTGGGCGCTGATCTCGAAACCGGGGCAGATCACTCCGCCCAGAAAAACGCCGTGCTCATCGACCAGATCGATCGTCACCGCGGTGCCGAAGTCGGCCACGACGACCGCATCTCCGACCACGTCGAACGCCGCCGCGGCCGCGACGATGCGGTCGGTCCCCACCTTGCCCGGCTCATCCACCCACGTGGAGATCGGCAGCGGGATGTCCTCGCCGATCACGCGGATGTTCTCGCCGAGATCCTCCTCTGCGATCCGTCGGACCATGTCGGTCCAGGCGGGCTTGACGCTGCTGACGACGAGGACGCCGTCGCGTTTGCCTTCCCTGGAGCTTTCCAGCACCGGGATCTTCGCCCAGGCGTCGATCAGGCACTGGCGAAGCTCGGCCTCCCCCGTCCCGGCTATCGAACGGATGAAGTCCTCCTTGCCGTCAAGGAAAAGGCCCACGCCGATGTTCGTATTCCCGATATCTACCGCGATGACATTCATAAGCACTCACTCTATCGCGCGCCCTGTTCCGCGCGTCCCGTCAGAATCAGCACCCGTTCGATTCCGCCTTTTCTACGCGCGCTTCATCGCACTTGTGCATCGCCAAGCTCAAAGGCTTCTCCCTTTTCCGCGCGACACCAGAACGTTACGCATCTTCTTCCTGACCTCGGACCTTTCGCCAGAGCAGTTCCGACAACTCGCGGATGCCCTGGCCGGTGGCGGCCGAGATGGGGACGATCTTGCGGTCGAGACGGTCCTGGAGGTCCTGGAGCTGGCTGCCGTCGGGGTCGAGGTCGATCTTATTGGCGACGACGACCTCGTCTTTCTCGCCGAGGACTTGGCTGTGCTGGGTCAGTTCCCTTCGGATCGCGTGATAGTTCGCGACGGGATCGGAGCCGTCCAGCGGCATGATGTCGAGGATGTGCACGAGGATGCGGGTCCGCTCGATGTGCCGCAGGAAGTCGTGGCCGAGGCCCGCGCCCTGGCTGGCGCCCTCGATCAGGCCGGGGATGTCGGCCATCAGGAACCGCCGGAACCCCGGCAGCTCGACGATGCCCAGCACCGGCTCGAGTGTGGTGAAAGGATACGGCGCGATCTTGGGTCTGGCCGCGGAACTGCGGGACAACAGCGTGCTCTTGCCGGCGTTGGGCATGCCGACCAGCCCGACGTCCGCGATGAGCTTGAGCTCCAGGCGGAGATTCCGCTCCTGGCCCAGGCCCCCCCGCTCGAACTCGCGGGGCGCCTGGTTGGTTGAGGTCGCGAAGGCCTTGTTTCCCTTTCCGCCTTTGCCGCCTTGGCAGACCAGCACTTTCATCCCGACTTCGTTGAGGTCCTTGATGAGCAGGTCCAGGTCTTTGTCGTAGACCAGCGTGCCGGCGGGCACTGGAATCACCAGGTCGCATCCGGCGGCGCCGGACTTGCCGCTGCCCTCTCCGGCGTTGCCGCTCTGGGCTTTCCAGTGATGCTTGCCGGCGAAATCCAGGAGCGTGTCTTTGTCTGCGAGGGTTTCGAAGTACACGTCGCCGCCATTGCCGCCGTCGCCGCCGTCGGGCCCGCCTTTGGGGACGAACTTCTCCCGACGGAAGCTGACGCACCCGTTGCCGCCGTCACCGGCTTTGACATGAATCTCGGCTTCATCTACAAACATCGACCACCTACAAAAAAAGGGATGGCCATGCGACCATCCCTCGAATATCCAACACGCAGGTCCCGTCGATCAGAGGACGTTGACCTTCCTGCCGTTGAACTGCACCCGCCCCTCGGCGGTGGCGAACAACGTGTAATCCCGGCCCATGCCGACGTTCTCGCCGGGGAAGAACTTCGTGCCGCACTGCTTGACCAGGATCGCTCCGATCTTGGCCGACTGGCCGCCGCACAGCTTGACGCCGCGATACTGCGGATTGCTGTCGCGACCGTTTCTCGAAGAACCTTGTCCTTTTTTATGTGCCATGGCTCAGTACCTCTGCTTTCTCTGTGGGATCCTGCGAAACCCAGATTTTCACCCGCAAGACGCCAACCTTCACCAAATCCAAGACTGCGTAAACCGTGTACTATAGCGGCAGGCGGCCTCTTTGTCCAGCCCTTCCCAACAGATTTTTTACTGGGCCTGAAGAATCGCCTTGGCGTCGGCGGCCGGGACCACTCCTCGAATCGCCAGCTTGATCCGACCCTCGGGATCGATGAACAGGCAACTGGGCACATACTGGCCGATCTCGCGATACGGCGCAGCCAGCGAGCCAGGGTTCAGGAGGACCGTGTAGTCGATCCCCTGCTCGGCCGCGACCCCTTTGACCACGCCTGCAGGCTCGTTCGAGACGCTCAGAATCGCCAGCTTGTCCTTCGCATAGGTTGTCCTAAGTTCTTTCAAAGCCGGGATTTGCAGCTTACACGTGGTGTGCGTCGTCGCCCAGAAGGCCACAATGACGTCCCTGCCGCGATAGTCGCTGAGCTTATGCGGATTGCCATCGAGATCCGTCAGGGTGAAATCCGGCGCCAGCGTGCCCCACGAATCCCTGGCGATGGCATCCCATCTCTGCGTCGCGCCGTTGATGATTGCCTGCAGACTGGCCTTGGGCTCGCGGAACAGGCTGGCGGCAGCCTGGATCGGGTCTACAGGGGCAGTCCGAGCGGCCGGCGCCGCGGTCCCATTGTTCGGCGAGACCGGTTGATTGGGCTCTTCCTGCTGCCGTTTGCAGCCGTGAAGCACGCCCAAAACCAGCACAACCGCCAGAAACAGGGCTGTAATCCAATAAATGCCGTGTCGATTTCTCATGGCCATACACAGAACCTCCCTGACAAGGGCCCCAGACGACCTCAACGAGCGCGAAACGCTGCCGCATCAGAGAGTCGCCGGGCTCCCACACAAGTTCCGAAGCGGTTACTATACCCCGGCGTCGCCACGCAGTAAAGCCCCAAATGCAAATTTCCGGACTTCCACGGTCCCCGCCAGTGCTGCTGGGGCAGCCATTCTGTTGTGGTGAGTGTTGTTGCCCCCGCGGAGGCTGGGCTCTTCGTAGGCGATCAGCCATTTCTTCACCTGCGCGGGTCAGACTTGCGTACCAGCGACGTTACGGCGTCAACGAGGTTGGCGAGTAGCCTTCTCGCGACCGCGCTCGGCACCGGATTCGACATGCGCTTCATCGCCACCCCTCCCGCGCGGTCCCAGGTGTCGCGTCCCCTTCCATCCGTCGCGCCCTCGTAACTCAACACGAATTCCCGCACCTTTTCATAGCGAGGACCGTGAAACGTGTGTCCGAACAGGGGCAATCCTCGCAGGATCTCCTCATTGGGCAGTCCGAATCGCTCGTTCATGTAGACCGCGACCATGATATTCGTTCGAACGACCCCTTGCTTGCAGTGGACCAGCACGGGCCGACGGTCCCCGCTTCGACAGATCTCCAGGAATCGATGCACCTGCCTGGGGCCGGGCGACATTCCGGGTATCATCGGCAGATGCACCCATTCGATTCCCTTCTCCCGGCAGAACTGTTTCTCCCATCGGGTCTTCGTCTCTCTGCAATGCTCGGGCTCGCTCATCAGGTTGACGACCGTGCGAATGCCATGCCGCCGCCACATCCACCACAATCCGACCCGCCCCAGTTCACCGCTGCGAATCAGGCGGCCTCTCTCAACGACTCTGACATGGTAACACACTTTGTGCCAATACACGCCCGCTGCCGACAGCAGCAGCAGAGAGAGAATCACATGAACAGATTCCACACGAGCAAGCATGATCAAGCCCCCAGTTCCTTCCACCACCTATCGGTTGCGACGGTTCTTCCTCATCCGCCGGGCGCGTCGCCACACGGTGCGAGCAATCACGCGACGAATCCACTGCTTTGGGTCACCCGCCAGTGTCTTGTGTTCCGCTCGGTAAGCACACCAGAACCGCATCCGCTCGGTCCTGGTCAACACCCCATCTGGAACGAGATTCAACTGTACGAGGTTCTTCAACACTCTTCGTTTCGGCGTTCGCGTGTAGTGGCGGGTCCGCTCGTTGTCCAGGAACACAAACCGAGGCCGCCGCGAATCCGCCACCACCAAAACATTGCCCCACCGCAGGTCCCCGTGCACGATTCCCTGCGTGTGCATCCGTCCCACGATCCGGCCCAATTCCTCCGCGACAACTCGGCGTATCCGCCAGGCTTCGCGGTCGGCCTGCGATCTGAGCCCCTGCATGTACTGCATGAGACTCACTCCGCCTGCCACGGCCCGCGTCACCATGAAGCAATCCGCACCGCGCCAGCCTGTCACGATCATCTGCGGCACCTCGAACGCGTGAGTTTCCAGCAGATCAGTGCCCCGCCAGGCCCGCTCGGCCCGGCTGCCGACGATCCGGGCCTTGACGCCTTCCAGCCATCCCCGACCGAGATACCTCTTGCGGTAGTACTGCCCCCCCTCGTACGCGAACCGGACCACCTCGGTAAACGGAGAACTAGTGTAGTGTTCTATTCTGATGCGACATTAAGCGTATCCCACGCGCGGGCGACCTTGGCGAGAATCTCTTCGGCCTTGGCCGTCCAGACGAACGGCTTGGGGTTGTCGTTGTGCTGTGCTATGTAATCCATGATGGT
>DATIKY010000281.1:0-10018 GCA_035476995.1 Sedimentisphaerales bacterium
TCAGTTCCGATACAATCATCGTTGGACTCCTTTCACCAAACCGCAAACTGTTTTCAGACAACAACTTGCAGTTCTACGAAAAGGAGTCCACCTCCGTCCAAATCACTCAGATCCTACGTAAACTCAAACCTGCACCCCATAATATGAAAATAGTGCAACCGCATTCAGCCGTCGGCGTCACGCGGCGGACAGTCACGAAGGGCATGCCGTTCCCATCAGAGGTCAAGGCCGGGACGACGCTCGGCCGGGCCGGTGACGGTATTGATCCAGGATCACCGCAGCCACAATGACGCAGCCGGTGATCAGGCGTTTGGTGTACTCCTGGGCGCCTACCTGGGCCAGGCCCGCGCCGAGGACCGCGATGATCAGCACGCCGAAGAAGGAGCGGACGACCGAGCCCCGTCCGCCCATCAGGCTGGTGCCTCCGATCACGACCGCCGCGATCACCTGGAGCTCGAACCCGGTGGCGGTGTTGGGATTGGCCGAGGACATGCGGGCCGTCTGGATCACCGACGCCACCGCCGCCAGAAAGCCCGAGAGAGCGAACACCGCCAGCTTGTACGGGTGGGGGTCGATGCCCGAGAGACGGACCGCCTCCTCGTTCGTGCCGATGGCGACCAGGTAGCGTCCGAACACCGTGCGGGACAGGACCAACTGGCCGACGATCACCACGACAATCGCCAGGAAGAACGGGGCCGACAGCCCTGCGACAACCGGCTCGGTGAGAACGTCGATCGAGTTGATGTAGATCGTGCGGGAGTCCGTCACGAGATAGGACGCGCCGCGAGCCGCTTCGAGCATTCCGAGCGTGACGATGAACGAAGGCAGCGTCCACCGCACGACGATCAGACCGTTGGCGGCGCCGCACGCCAGGCCGGTCAGCAGGCACAGGACCACGCCCCCAGGCAGAGGCACGCCCCAGTTGACCACCGCGATGCCCAGGACCGCGCCCGCCAGCGCCATCACCGAGCCCACCGACAGATCGATCCCGGCGATGATCAGCACGAACGTCATCCCCACCGCCGCGATCGTCACGTCGGCGATCTGGTTGGCGAGGGTCCGGAAGGTGGCCTGCGTGAAGAAGTTGTTCGCCGAAAAGCCGAAGACGACGACCAGCACCACCAAGGCCATCGTCATGCCCAGGTAGTCGGCCAGCAGCCCGCGAACGTTGTGATTCTTCAGCTCGTCACTCATGTGCGGCGGCGCCTCCCGACGTCTGGACGTACCCGCTGAACGCGGCGTTCATAATGGCTTCCTGGCTCCAGTCGTTCCGCTCGAACGTCCCGGCCACCTTCCCGGCGGACATCACCAGGATTCGGTTGCAGACCGCCATCAATTCCTTGAGGTCCGAAGAGACCAGGACAATGGCCTTGCCCTGGGCCGCGAGATCGCCCAGCATGCGATAGATCTCAAAGCGCGCCCCGATGTCGATCCCTCGCGTCGGCTCGTCGAAGATCAGAATGCCGCAGTCGCGATGCAGCCACTTGGCGATGACGACCTTCTGCTGGTTGCCGCCGCTGAGCCGGCCGGCCGGCTGTTCGACGGACGGGCACTTGATGCCCAGCGACCGGATGTACTCGCCGGCGACCTGCCGCTCGCGGGCCGCGCGGATCCACCCGAGCCGGCTCAGGGCCTTGAGCTTCGTCATGGAGATGTTCGCCCGCACCGGCAGGGACAGGAACAAGCCCTGCTCCTTGCGGTCCTCGGTCAACAGGGCGATCCCCTGGCGGACCGCGTCGCTGGGTTTTCGGATGCGTGCCGGCGCCTCGCGGCCATGCAGGTACACTTCGCCCGCCTCGGGCACGTCGGCTCCGAAGATCGCCCTCATGGTCTCGGTCCGGCCGGAACCCATGAGGCCCGCGACGCCGAGCACCTGGCCGCGATAGGCTTCGAACGAGACGCCCCGGACTCGCGGCCCGCACGCCAGGCCGACGACGCGAAGGGCTGTCGCCCCCCTGCCGCCCTTCGGGGCCAGGCATTCGTCGCCCAGGTCCCGGCCGACCATCATTCGGATCACGTCCTTGGGCCCGACATCCTTGGCGGCCCGCGTGCCGACGATCCGGCCGTCGCGAAGGACAGTGACGCGATCGGCGATGCTCAAGACCTCCTCGATGCGGTGCGAGATGTAGATGATCCCGACGCCCTCGGACTGGAGCCTGCGGATTTGGACGAAGAGCCGCTGGACTTCGCTGTCGGTCAACGAGGCGGTGGGCTCGTCGAGGGCCAGCGCCCGGCACCGTCGGGACAGCCCCGCCGCAATCTCGACCATCTGCTGGCGACCGACGCCCAGCGACTTGACGGGCGTGGCGGGATCGACGTCCTCCAGGCCGACTCGGGCCATGGCCTCGCGCGCGGATTCGTGGAGTCTGCGGTAGTTGATGAAGCCCAGCCGGCTGGGCAGCCGCTCGATGAAGAGGTTCTCCGCGACCGTCAGATTGCCGACGAGGTTGAGCTCCTGCATGACCATGCGGACGCCGAGGGCCTCGGCGTCGGCCCGGGACCGCGGCGCATAGGGTTGGGCTGCCAGGACCATCTGCCCGGCGTCCGGACGCTCCAGGCCCGCGAGGATCCGCGTGAGCGTGCTCTTGCCCGCGCCGTTCTCGCCCACCAGGGCATGGACCTCGCCCGCCCGCAGGTCGAAATCGACCGAGCGAAGGGCCTGCACGCCCGGGAAGGTCTTGGCGATGCCGGTTGCGAAGAGGAGTCTGTCAGCCGAGAAACTCATAACGATCCAGAAGAGAAGCACGGAATCCGAATTTCGAAATCCGAAACAAATCCAAAGGCTCAGAACTCAAATGACCGAAACGCTGACGCGGCTCCGTTGCCTGGCCGTTTTGAATTTGGAATTTCGGTCATTCATGCTTGTTTCGGATTTCGAATTTTCTTCACAGCAGCTCGGCCGTCACCAGATCGACGGGCGTCTCCTTGTCCGCCGGCTGGGCCTTGGTCTTGAGCATCTCCAGCGCGTACTCGATGCCGAATCGGGCGAGCTGGTCGGCGTGCTGATCGACGGTACACAGGATCTTGCCTTCTTTGAGCAACTGGCGCACCGCGGCGATGTTGTCGAATCCGATCACGTGAATCGCGCCGACCTTGCCAGCCTCCTTCACCGCGGTGACCGCGCCGAGGGCCATGCTGTCATTGGCGCACAGGATCGCCTTGAGGTCGGGATGCTCGTTGATCAGGGCCGACGCGACCGGACGGGCCTTGTCCGTCTCCCAGTAGCCCGTCTGCGAGCTGACGATGTTCATGCCGCTGCCGTTCATGGCGTCGTCGAAGCCCATCTTGCGCTGGATCCCGTTGTAGGCGTTGGGGGCCCCTTCGATGATTGCGACCTTGTCGCCGGCCTTGAGCCGCGTGGACAGGTACACGCCGGCCATCTTGGCGCCCTTGCGGTTGTCCGGGCCGACGAACGGGATCCTCGCGCCTTTGTCCTTGAGAACCTCGTCGTCGAACTTGTTGTCGATGTTGACCACGATGACGCCGGCGTCCATCGCCTTCTTGCAGACCGAGACCAGGGCCTTCGAGTCGGCCGGAGCGATCACGATCGCCTGGGCGCCCTGGGCGATCGTCAGCTCGACGTTGCGGATCTGTTCGGCCACGTCGGTCTCGTTTTTCATGCCGATGACCTTGAGCGAATACTCCGCCTCGTGCTCCTTGGCGTGGGCGAGGGCCCCGTCCTCCATCGTCTTGAAGAATTCGTTGGCCAGCGACTTCATCAGCAGCACGACCTTGGGCCGGTCGTCCTGTTTCCTGCATCCGCCGATCATCGCTCCGGCGGCAACCGCCAACAGAGCCAGCCGGCCACACATCCCGATTCTGACATTCCTCATTCCATTCTCCTCGGCATCATCCAGCTTGCTGCGATGTGAACTCTTCCAACTCGTTCCTTGTGGGCATCGACGGCTGGGCGCCCAATCTCGTCACGGAGAACGCCGCCACGCGATTGGCGAACAGAGCCGCTTCCCGAAGACTCTGCCCCTGCGCCAGGCCCACCGCCAGACTGCCGGTGAAGGCGTCGCCCGCGGCGGTCGTATCCACGGCCTTGACCTCCATCGCCGGGACCAGTTCGGTCGTGTTCCCCTCGGCCAGCAGGAACCCCTTGGAGCCCAGCGTCACAATGACCGCCTTGACCCCGGTGCTCAGCAGCATCTCCGCGGCCTTGCGCGCGGAGTTTGCGTCGACCACTTCGACGCCCGTCAGGATGCGGGCCTCGCTCTCGTTGGGCGTCAGGACCGACACGACCTTGAGCAGCGAAGGGCTCAGCCACTGGGCGGGCGCCGGGTTCAGAAGGAAGGGAACGCCTGCATCGTCCGCGATCTCGGCGACACATTGGACGCTCGCCATCGGCACTTCGAGCTGCGCGACGACCGCGCCGGCGGATCGGATCTCGGCCTCGGCCCGCCGGACGTCGTCGGGCGAGAGCCTCGCGTTGGCGCCCGGCGCGACCACGATCGCGTTGTTGCCGGCCTGGTCCACCGCGATCAGCGCCACGCCGGAAAACGCGTCCGACGTCAACGACACGTACGTCGTGTCCAGGCCCTCCAGGCGGAAGTTGTCGAGGGACTTGCGGCCGAACAGGTCGTTGCCCAGCCGGGCGACGAAGAACACCTTGGCGCCGAGCTTGACGGCGGCCACCGCCTGGTTGGCGCCCTTGCCGCCGGCGACCATGAGGAACTCGCCGCCCAGGATCGTCTCGCCGGGCGCCGGAATCCGCGCCGCCTTGACGACCAGGTCCATGTTCGAGCTGCCGACCACCACGATGGGACCCGACTCGTTTGCGATGGCAGAACCCCTTCAATCTACTATTTACGATTTACTATTTACGATTGGGGGATTCCCAGCGACACGCGAAGGCCCAATCATCAATCAGAAATCATCCATCATCAATTCTTCGTCAGCCTCTCAACGAGCCACGCCTCGAAGCCGTCGAGATCCTTCCACTTCACGGCGCAGTTGACCTTCTTGGCGCCCTCTTCGACGCGGGTGAAGCCGTCGTCGGTGACGCGGATCGGCACTTCCTTCATCTCCACCAGGTCCTTGCTGACCGCCAGGTAGATGGCGACCGTGTCGAACAGGGTGGTGCTGCTGTGGCGGAGTTTCTCCTCGGTCACGCGCTTGCGTCCGGCCTCGTCCAGATCCTTGCGGTCCTGCAGGCCATCCAGGTACCACTGGCGATAGTTCTCCAGCAGGTTGCGGACGAGAACGCTGTCGTTCTTGAGCAGGGACTGGTACTTCGGGCCGTCGAGCTCGACCAAGCCGCAGGTGTCCAGCGGTGTGATCGTCATCGGCCAGGGGGCGGTGAAGACCTTCTTTGCCGCCGGGACGTCCTTCACGACGTTGTACTCCGCGTGCGGCGTACTGCTGCCGCCATAACCGACAAAGACGCTTCCGTGCATGCCAATGAAGTCCGCCTTCTCCGCGATCCGCGGCTCCCGTCTGAGGGCCTCGGCGACGTTGGGCAGCGGGCCCACCGCGATCAGCGTCACCCGCGTCGGCGAGTTCATGATCACATCGATCAGAGCCTGCACGCCGTCGGGGTGGACCTTGCCGGGATAGGAGGCCAGATCGTAGTCCTTGACCCAGCCCATCTGCCGGTGCGGACCCTTGCCCTGCTTGACCCCGACGCCGACCGGGATGTCCGCGCGTCCGGTTTCCGCGAGGAACCGGGCGACGATCCTGGCCTTGGCCTGCGTGTCCCCCACCGCCGTGACGACCAGCTTGCAGTCCAGTTCGGGCGACTTGAGCAGCAAGGCCAGCGCCCAGGTGTCGTCGATGTCGTCGCAGATGTCCGTGTCGAGGATCACCGGTCGGGCGGCGCCGGCCGGCACGGCGTCCGCGAGGATCGCCAGGAAAACACCCAAGAAACTACAAAACAGTCTGTTCATAGCCGGACTCCAGCGATTTGCGATTTACATTTCACGATGTACACTTTACGATTGGGCCAGAGGCCACAAATAGTATATCGCCGATCGTCGATAGTCAATTGCAAAGGGTCTGCTCATGGATGTGATCCCAGCCATCGATCTGCGGGACGGCAAGTGCGTCCGCCTGATCCAGGGCCAGTACGACCGTCAAATCACCTACAGCGACAACCCGGTCGCCCAGGCTCGGCAGTTCCACGCCGACGGGGCCCGATGGCTGCACATCGTGGACCTCGACGGCGCCAAGATCGGCCGGCCGGTCAACACCGCCTCCATCACTGCGATCGCGGCCCTGGGACTGCTCCAGATCGAGGTCGGCGGCGGCATCCGAGACGAGGCCTCCATCCGCGAACTGCTCGACATGGGCGTCTCGCGGGTCATCATCGGCACCAAGGCCGTCAGCGACTTCGAATGGTTCCGCGACATGGCCTTGCGATTCAAGGGCAAGCTCGTCCTGGGCCTGGACGCACGCGGGTCGATGGTGGCCACGCACGGCTGGCTCGAGGACAGCCATCAGCCCCTGCTGGAGTTCGCGGCCAAGACCGACAAACTGCCCCTGGCGGCGATCATCTACACGGACATCGCCAAGGACGGGATGCTCAGCGGTCCGAACATCGAACGCACCGCTTCGCTGGCCCAGGCGGTCAAGACGCCGGTCATCGCCTCCGGCGGCGTCAAAGAGGTCGAGGACATCCACAAGCTCAAGCCCATCAACGTCGCCGGCGTGATCGTCGGGCGAAGCCTCTACGAAGGCACGCTCAAGCTGTCGGAGGCCGTCGCGGCGGCAAAGTAGAGCCCCCGCAGGGGGGGAAATCCGAAGCACGAGATTCGAAATTCGAAACAAATTCAAAGCACGAATATCAAATGACCGAAACGCTGCCGCCCCGTCGCAAGGAGCCGTTTCGGTCATTCGTCTTTGGGTCATTTGGGCTTGTTTCGGATTTCGAATTTCGTGCTTCGTGCTTTCTTACGTCGAACGTTCAGGCGTAGCAATCCGCCGGGCCGAGAACCGACGGCTTCAGGCCGTTCTCGAAGAAGAACTGTCGCACGTGCGTGCACAGATGGCACTTGCTTGCATAGGCAGGCAGTTGCTCGTAGCCGAGACTCCTGGCCTCCTCGAACAGGCCGCACGGACCCTTCTCGCAGAGAACGCTGATGGCCCCTTCCTCGCGGGGGTCCAACGTCCTCCAGATCTCTTCCAGCGGCGTCTGATTCACGTTGCCCAGGATGATGCCGCTGCACGTGCCGCTAAAGACGTTGCCGTACGGGTCGATGTGCACGCCCTTGGCGCCGAGGAACCCGGCCAGGCAGTTCATGTGCATCAGTTCCTCGACCGGCTTGCAGGCCAGCAGATGCGCCGGGTGCCCCGCGGCCCGCCCGGTGAAACGGAACGGGTACTCGTGATAGGCCAGCGTGTAGGCGCGGTCGCGCTCGGCCTGCGACAGGCGCCGGATGTCCGCCGGCTCATCGAGGTATTCCTCCCAGCGGACCTGGACCCGATCGGGCCCGAGGATCTCGGCCGCCATTGAGGCCAGCCGGTTCACCGGCTCGCTGGCGACGTATTCCTGGTGAAAGGGATCGACGCTGATCTTGAGCCGGTCCATGCCCAGCGAGATCAGCAACGAGAGCCGGTCGGAGACGATCTTGTCGTCCGTCGCCCAGAAACCGTTGGTCTCGATCTGATCGACCGGACCGAGGTCTTGCTCGCCCGCCTTGCGGAGGATCTCGACGAGGTGGTCCCAATAGAGAAAGGGCTCGCCGCCGGTGAGGTGAACCTTGGCCGCGTCGCCCGCGAGGGTCTGGAGCGATCGCCAGACCGCCAGGCAGATTTCGACAGGCAGGAGCCCGCCCTTGTCCGGCGCGCCATGATAATAGCAGAACTCACAGGCCGCGTTGCATTTGTACGTCAGCATCAGCCCGGCCGACCGCCAGAGCTTGAACTTCGGCTCCTCGCGCGACAGACCGCGGTTGTAGACATTCTCAGACAGCTCCAGCATGAACACAGCGTACCGGATTCGGCCTCGTTCGTCCAGTGAGAGCCGCTTGCGTTGTGGGGTGGTGGGCAGCGTTGGTTCGACAGGTCGGAACAAGAACAACAGGATGCCATGAATGCTCTGCAGAGAACGTGCCGTCAGCAGCCGACCGGTTCCCGCCGGCCCGTCTCCAAGTGCGTGTATCGTTCAGAAGATACCGCCTTACCGCGTCACTACGAGCGGAAACCTGCGGCTGCACGGACAATAGTCAGAGACCGCGTCCTCCGCGGCCTCTGCGGTTGGGAAATCCTCGCTCGTTGCCTCTCTCAGATCGTGAATGGGACGCGCATCGCGCGGGACCGCAGGCGGTTGGCCTCGGGGTCGTTGACGAACTCGGCCTTGCGAAGATCGAACTTCAGATTGCGTTTGCGCTGCTCGCAGATGTCGGCGGCCAGGCAGATGCTCATGGATCGGTACATCACGTCGGGATTGGCCACCGTGGGTCGTCGCGAGCGGACGCAGTCGAGGAAGTCCCGCACGTGGTCCATCGGTCTTTGCGTCCGCCCTGCGTAGTCCGACAGCACTTTCTGGAATTCCTGTAATAGAGCGGGCGAGGAGACGTCGGGCTGCGAATAGCCGTCCGCGGCCCCGGCCCATCCTTGCGGCCCTTCGTACCGCTCGCCACAGGCGCCGCGCCAGTATTGGCACGGGTCCCACACCGAGCCGGCGACGCGGAACAGGACCAGCTTCACGCCGTTCTCCAGTCGCGTGACCATCGTCGCATCCGGCCCGGCATACTCGAACTCGATGAAGGTCACGTTCTCCATGTCCAGTCCGGCCAGCGCCTGGGCGACCGTGTGGGCGCCCCACATCGCGACGTCGGTGGCGAAGTCGTAATACCGATACCAGCCTCCGCCGTTCACGTAACCGGCGTTGTAGGGCCGCCAGGGACAGGGCCCAAGCCAAAGGTCCCAGTCCAGTTCCTCCCTGACGGGCTCGGGTTGGGCGGGCAGCCAATCGTGAAGCAGCCCGTCGCGCCAGCGGCAGTCGGCGTACACCGTGTGGATCGGACCCAAACGACCCGTTCGCGCCATCTCGATGGCGAACACATGGTTGGCCTCGCTGAGCCGCTGGGCGCCGGTTTGGTAGACCCGCCCGTATCGCTTCGCAGTCTCCACAACCGCCTGCCCCTCGGCCATCGTCAGACAGGACGGCTTCTCGCAATAGACGTCCTTGCCCGCCCGCATCGCCAGGATCGAGGCCAGCGCGTGCCAGCGGTCGCCGGTGGCGATCAGCACCGCATCCACGTCCGTCCGTTCGGCCAGGAGCTGACGCATGTCGCTGTAGGCGGCGCAGTCCTTGTTGGCGTACTTGTTGTCCACCAGATTCTTGGCGGCCTCCCGCCGGCCCTTGTGGACATCGCAGACCGCGACCCACTGCACGTCCTTTTCGTTGAGCATGTAGCCCAGATCATAGGAACCCCGGCCGCCCAGTCCGATGCCGCCCATTACGATGCGTTCGCTGGGCGCTGCGACTCCGGCGGCACCGAGCGAGGAGGCCGGAACGTAGTAGGGAACCGCCAGCGCGCCTGCTGTGGCGGCCGCAGTCCCTGCCAGAAATCGACGCCGTGTGATTGTCTTGCTCGTGTCGTTGCTCATAGGGCCAACCCCTTTCCCTTCGATTCGATCCTGTCATCTCCGTGCGGTGATTCCAGACCCCGCTTCGTTTGGCCCGAAAGGCGGTCCTGGAGGGTTCAAACCGCGGGACGCAGTCTCCAAGTTTACCGCCGAAGGTGGCATCGTTTCAAGGGTTCCCTGGAAAAAGCAGCAGCCGAAACCTTTTTGGGCTCCGGCTGGCTTTGCTCAATCCTCGGTTTTGCATGGCCGGCCTATCCTGGCACCCGATTCTTCAAGGCGAGAGGTCCCCCCGATGCGAGATGCCGCACCGAAGCCACCCCGCATGCCTCACGCGTTCTCGATACTCTAGTGCTCCATTACCCATCCATTGATGGATAGAGACGTTTCAGCTTTGTCCTGGCGTCTGCCGTGGTGAACTGCCAGTTCACTTTCACCTCGGCCCCGTCACGGCTCTTCTCCCATGCGGCGGTTTCCTCACGCAGTT
>DATIKY010000282.1:0-3900 GCA_035476995.1 Sedimentisphaerales bacterium
ATTGACGTTAACGCAACAGCGCAACGCCAAGGCCGCCCGCAGCCATCGTCGTCGAACCATCGCTCGTTTACACGCCATCGGCATCAAACTCAAAGACACAATCAAATGTCACTGGAGACTTCCATAGCGTTGTAGTACTAATCGCCGGTCTATATAAATGCGCAGCAACAACACTGACGTGGCTGCGGCGTTTGTTCCCAGACCACGGGCGGTGGAGGCAACCGACGGAGACATGACGCCCTTGATCTTTGGGTAATAAGGAGGCAATCCCCATGGCGTAGCAGGCACGCATCGCGACGACAACCTACCGGAGAGACAGGACTCAAGAACGCGCGAACAAAAAGGGTGAACCGACAGACCGCCCTGGAAAGCTGGTGCCGGTTCACCGAGGTCGTGCCGAAAGGCCGTTTGTTTACGCCTCTCGGCAACCATTGTCTATGTTATCGCCGGGGAGACTGCATGTCAACATTCTCCCTCGAACCCCTCCTCTCCGTTCCGTATCTGTCGGATCGCGTCCACCGGGTCTTCCGGTGTCCGCGACTGCCGCAACCAGCCGCGTCGCATGTCGGAAAGGAGGTGTCACGGAGGCAGCACAACAGGAAATGGTCCGCAATGTGTCAAAAGTCAGGAACTACAACCACAAACCAAGGAGCAAAGAGTATGAAACGGAACAGTCTATTCTCAGTGGCGACTCTCGTGACGATGCTGACGGCGGGCGCGGCGATGGCCGACGTCACCGGCACCGTCTACAACGATCTCAACCGCAACGGCAAGATGGACGCCGGCGAGCCGGGCATCGCCGGCGTGTGCGTCTCCAACAGCAAGGAAGTCGTCAAGACCGACGCCGCCGGCAAGTACACCCTGCCGGCCTACGATGAGATGATCGTGTTCGTCGTCAAGCCCGCCGGCTGGATGACGCCCGTCGACGCCAACAACATCCCGCGGTTCTCCTACGTCCACAAGCCCAACGGCTCGCCCGCCAGCCTGCAGCGTTTCCGCGGTCTGGAGCCCACGGGCCCTCTGCCGGCGGCCATCAACTTCGCGCTGTATCGCGTGAACGAGCCTGAGACGTTCACGGCCGTCATCAACGGCGACAGCCAGGTCTACAACCATCGCGAGATCAACTACCTCCGCGACTCGTTCGTCAAGGACGTCAAGGCCAATCAGCCTGACGCCGCCTTCTGCATCTCGATGGGCGACAACATCGGCGACGAACTGGCCCTGTTCCCGCACTACCATGCCGTGATGGGCGAGATGGGCATCCCCGTCCACTACGTCCCCGGCAACCACGACATGGACTTCGACGTGAGCAGCCCCGCGGACTCGTTCGACACGCACAAGAGCTACGTGGGCGCCCTGTACTACTCTTTCAACTACGGCAAGGTCCACTTCATGGTCCTCAACTCCGTGCAGGCTCCCGTCGACCCGAGCAGATTCGACAACACCGGCAACTACACCGGCGCGATCGACGCGACCCAGATGGAGTGGATCAAGAACGATCTGGCCATGGTCCCGATGGACCACCTGATCGTCCTGAACATGCACATTCCGATCGTCTCCGATGAGGATCGCATCGGCGCCGGCGGCACCAAGCACCAGGTGGCCAATCGCGAGGCGCTGTACGACCTGGTGGCCGGCCGCAAGGTCTTCGCCATGGGCGGCCACACGCACACCCTCAGCCACTTCGTCCCCGGCGATGAGCTGGAAGGTTGGGGCCGGCCCACCCCGATTCATCAGATCATCGTCGGCGCCGCCTGCGGAAGCTGGTGGTCGGGCGAGCTCGACGACAGCTTGGTTCCCTACTCCTATCAGCGCTGCGGCACCCCGCGGAACTACCTCGTCTTCGAGTTCGACGGCAACAACTACCGGGACACCTTCAAGGGCTCCCTCATGGACGCCAATCGTCAGATGCACATGTCCTTCCTGACGGAGAGCTTCATCCAGTGGTTCGAGGCCCGCAGCGGCAACGATCCGAACACCACCATCTTCGCCCTGGACAATCGCAACATCCTCAGCCAGAGCGATCTGCAGCTCGGCTCCCTCGTCATCAACTTCTACAATGGCAGCAGCAACTCCCTCGTGACCTGCCAGTTCGATGACGGCGCGGTGGTCGAGGCGCTCAAGACCCTGGAGGTCATGGACCCGTTCGCGCTGGCCAATCAGATGTACGTCCTGCGCGGCGTGCCCGGGTTCAACCTGTGGGCCGCCCCCTCCTTCGGCACTGGCAACGGTGCGGTCTACGGCCCCGGCGCCCCGGCCATCAACGACGCCTGGATGCGGAGCACCGGAGTCGTCGGCCAGGGCGTCTCGACCCACCTGTGGGTCTGCGACATCCCGGACAACCTCGAGCCCGGCATGCACACGGTGGCCGTCACTGCCGTGGACATGTACGGCCAGATCTTCACCGACAAGCTGGTCTTCGAGGTGGCTCCGTAAGCAGTTGCATCGGCAGCATCACGGGCGGGAGAAGCCTGGCTCCTCCCGCCCTATCCTTCCGACGCCGGACGCGGTAACGCCGCGCGAAGGAAGAGGAAGAAGAGGAGACCTATGAATAAGAACGCCCCCTTGACGCTGGCCTTGGCCATAGCCGCCGTCGCGTCCTGCGCGAGGGAACCGAGCCAGAACCCCGTCAAGTCCAATGCCGAATCCTCGAAGTCCGTTTCCTCCTGTGATCCGGGCCGGCAATCCGTCGGGGCGGACCTCCCGCCGGCCCTGGCCCCCCTGAATGCGATACCCGGAGGGGAGGCGCCCGTCGCGGCGACGATCAACCCGACCGCGCCGCCCTCCTCGACGGACGGCAGCCACAGTCACGAGAGTCTTTTCTCTTGCTTCCCCACCCTGGATGGTTGGGCCCGCGCCGAGCCCGGGGGGATGAGCACGCCGGGAGCCGGCGGCGTCATGGCTCGTTGCGAGTACCATCGTCATGCCGACAATCAGTCTCTCGTCGCCAAGATTGTGGTGGGCACGCGGGCTGAAGCCATGCTGCGAACTCTGGAGGCGGCCAGACAAGCCCAGCCCGATCCGGAACTCGTCCGGACTCATCGGATCGAAGGGATCGACGCAACGCTGTACCGGGACACCGTGACCGACGGGCAATGGGTTCTGATTGCGCCGTTGCCTGCTGACAACAAAGGCGTCTTCAGTATCTCATTGAGAAACGTGCCCCCCGAACACGGCCTGGAACTCGCCGGGCGGTTCGACTGGAAAACGCTGATCGCGGAGGTCCGCAACGTGCAACTGCCCAGACTGTACCGTCCGTTCGAACCGCCGATCTGACGCCCGGCCCGCACAAGGTCGTGGTCGGCACGGTGGACAGGTGCGGCAGACACTTCGAAGATACGCTGGTTTCCAAGTTCAGCAGACCCTATCCGCACAGGATAGTAGCTACCGCAGAACGAGGGAGCAGTCCTCCGCTCCCTCGTTCTTGATGTCACGAGGTTGGACCGAAGACGATCCGGGGAAACGCTGGACGACGCCGGCGGTCCCGCACGCGGTTGATCTGGCTCGCCGCCAGGGTCAACATGGCGTCGATGTACCTCTCGTCCACCCGCGCCAACGCCTCCGGGCTGCCCCGCCGGAGCTTCCATTTGAGCCATTCGTCTTCCAGCCTTCGTTCGCTCACGCCGTCCTTGCTCGTAGAAGATATGGAACGACCGGCTCTCGCCGAGGTGGGATTGTTCGGTGTGCCGCACGTAGGCGGCACGATCGCGGGTTGCCACCGTCGGTAGCAGAGCCGCACAACAATCACCCTTGAATTGGGAGCTGGACAGTGCCATGTTCTGGCCTGTCTTCGTGGCGGGATAGTCAACCCGTTTCCCGTTCCATTCTCGTCTGACACAGTTGGGTTGACAGTTCAATCCAACGATCTACCAGGGTACGGAGGCGACCGTAGTTCTTCAC
>DATIKY010000283.1:0-19332 GCA_035476995.1 Sedimentisphaerales bacterium
CCAGAGACATGGGCGACGTTGCCTTTGTGGTTCGTCGCCTTCCCCCATGCCATGTTTCTGGCGCAAAGCGACAAATCCCAGGGGGTTGGGGACGGCGTCCCCAAAGGCCATGGAAGTACGCGAAAACCGGATGAGCCAAAAGTATTCTCAAACCCCCAAGACCATCGGTCTTGACTTCCGTCTGCCAAACCGCTATACTCTAGATAGTGCTTGGCGGGGTATGTTCTGCCTGCGTTGGGTCGGGGTGAACCGTGGCTCACGCAGAGACATAGAGACGAGAAAAGGACTTTCGGGCTGTGCGGCTTGTCTGAGGTGAAGCTGTAGCAGCATGGGATATCTAACGCCCCGGACGGAACCGTGGTTTCGTCCGGGGCGTTTTATTTGAGCCTGGCGCATTGCCTGGAACAGAGAGAAGTGGGGTGTTATCGGTCTTTGGCGACAACCTGTCGGTGTCAAAGAAGACTTCAGAGTGAGGAGGTAGATGAACATGACGCGGAAATTGGGGTTGATCCTGGCGATTCTGCTGTCGGCCTGTGTGGTGAATGCCGCGCAAGTCGTTACAGTACAGGATGTTGTGGATTATCGGAACAATGTCTGGAACGAGACTTCCGGCGTGTGGTTCCTCGTTCCCCAGGAATTGTCGGACGATCCGTGCGATTGGCACGAAGATCATCCGCCGTGGCATCGTGGATCCAACCAGGACTGGGGTTGGACGCACGACATTTCGGCCCGTGTGCCTCTGGATGCCACCGGGATTGTCTCGGCCACCCTAACCATCATGGCCTGGGACGTGGATTCCGACGAGGGCGAGGACGACGTCATCTTCGTGAACAGCCGGCATCTCGGCTCGCTCACCGGCGTCGATCGAGACTGGCAGGCCGTCACGTTTGACCTGCCCTCCCCCGTGCTCGACGAGCTCTGGAGGACCTCGCAGTTGTACGTGTACATGGACATCGATCAGATGTTGGATCCGTCCTTCGGATATCGCGTTACCCTCAAGGATTCGACTCTGAAAGTGAAGTACAACACAACGGGGACTGCGCCGACCACGGTTGCGGTTCACCGTTTCTGGTCGCCTGTCTCGTCGAGCCATTTCTACACCACCAACGAGGCGGAACGCGACGGTCTGATCGCCAATTACCCCGGGATCTGGATCTACGAGGGCAACGCGTACAACGCCATGCTGGTCGCCGGGAATACGAAGGCCCGGCCGGTCCATCGGTTCTGGTCTCCCAGCACCGGCGGTCATTTCTATACCATTGACGAAAGGGAGAGCAACAGCATCATCGCTACGTATCCGCCCAGCGTCTGGACCTACGAGGGGGTCGCTTTCTATGCCTTCGCCGGCGGCGAGCAGCCGTCGAGCACGTTGCCGGTGCATCGGTTCTGGTCGCCCCTCGTGAGCCATCACTTCTACACGATGGACGAAGCGGAGAAGGATCATATTCTGCGGAACTACCCATCGGAGGTGTGGACGTACGAAGGCATCGCCTGGTACGCGTTCCTGCCGTAACAAAACGGCGCAGTCGGATAAGACGATCATCTTGCGGGCCCCGTGCCATAGGCGGGGCCCTTTTTATGGGTCCCGAAAGACGACGGGATACGGCGTGGGCCACCCGGCGCGGAGGATAGGAGTCTGCGGGGCGGCTGTCGGCGACGGATCGGCCCCACCACCGGGGGGAGGGACGATCCCGCGTCGGCGACGAGAGGCAATCACAACCGCCTATCGGGAAGAAAAAAAATTCTTTTCCTCTGCTCGCGCGAGAGACCCCGCGCGGTGTTCGCATCGTCAGGCCATCACTCCGGAGCTTCGCGACCTACCAGCACTGGGAAACCGGGTTCCCGCCTATCTCCCGCCACACAGGCCGTTTACGGCGCGGCCGGAACCGGTTGTCAAAGGGCCGGAGACCAGCTCTTAAAGTCCCTCCTTTAACCCAGAATAACTGGAGAGAAATGAACTACGGCCACGATAAGAACCTCAATGATGCGGGGCATCACAGGAATGATGCCGCGCGGACGACATGGCGATACGTGTTGCCCGTCAGGTTCAAGAAGCATGGAAGGGAAACGGTATGGTATCAGGACGATCGACCCAGGTTCATCGCACGGCACTTGTCTTCTTCGTAGCTCTGGCGGTCTTCTGTACGCAATCGCCGGCATCGATTACGCCGACCGGCAGTATCGACCCCGCCTACGATTCCTCGGATCCGTGGGTGATCAATGAGGGCGACGAGTTCATCGTGGGTTTCGGAGCGCCCGGATCGCTTTCGATCACCGGTGGATCGGACGTGACGGTCAACATGCCGGTCTATATCGGAGATTATGCCGAGGAGGTTGTCGGGGCCACGGGGACCTTCCTCCTTACGGGCCTGGGCTCCACCTTCAGCGTCGATCCTTCGGGGGAATCGGAACTCTTCATCGGCCCGCGCGCCGAGGGACAGCTTACGGTGGCGGACCAGGCGATCCTGACTTCTCATGGCGCCATCATCGGCGGCAGTCCGGCCGAGAGCGAATCGGAAGAGGTCTCGGAGGTCGTGGATGGTCTTGGCTACGCCACCGTCAGCGGCGGTGGCCAGTGGAGCCTGGGAGATGGGGGGTGGCTGGCCGTCGGCGCCGCCGGTCAGGGCGAGTTGTCCATCACGGGCGAAGGCTCGGCGGTAACCGGCAATACTGGGGAAGTGGCCTTGCTGCCTGACTCCATCGGCGACGTGCTCGTGGATGACTCCGGCTTGTGGTCTCTGACGGGGGATCTGGTCGTGGGAGTCTGGGGCGGGGGTTCGCTCACCGTGTCCGGCGGCGGCCAGGTTCAGTCCGCGAGGGGCTGGGTCGGCGGCGTGGATCGCACCGCCATGAACTACTACGAGGAACCGATCTTCGACGGACTGGGCGAGCCGAACGGCACCGGCGAGGTGATCGTCACGGGCGAGAATTCCCGCTGGGACGCCGGGGATGTTCTGGTCGTCGGAGCCTGGGGAACGGGTACTCTCGATGTGAACGATCAGGGCGCCGTGACCGCTGCAGATGTCTACATCGGCGGCATGCCGATCCAACTGGGAGAAGGACAGGAGTTCTCCCGCGATTTGTTGCCCGATGGAACCGGCACGGTGACCGTGAGCGGAGAGGGCTCTGTCCTGGAGGTCACCGGTGAAGAGACCCTCTACGTAGGCTACAGCGGAACGGGTACTCTGAATGTGGAGAATGGCGGCGATGTAACGGCCGGGTTGGTCGTGATTGGCGCGGCTCCGGATGCCACCGGCACCGTGATCGTGACGGGCGAGGGCTCGACATTGAACGCCGAAGACATTCAGGTCGGTGCGTGGGGCACAGGGTCCCTGACCATCTCGGATGGGGGTACTGTTTCCGCAGACTACATGGCCATCGGCGGCATGGATGCCAGTGATGTGGACGAACTGCCGCAGGCCATGCTCGACGACTTCGGAGACGCGCTCGGCGTCGGTACTGTAACCGTGACCGGGGACAGCTCGCTTCTGGAGGTGCTCGGGGACGACACGCTCATCGTGGGCTCGTATGGCACAGGCACCTTGAATGTCGAAGCCGGCGGCGACGTGGTCTCCGTCAAGAGCTTCATTGGCGGATACGCCGAGTATGAGGATGTCGAGGAGACCGAGATCGCGACGATCCACCCCGGCGCCGGTACGGTGACAGTGACCGGAGAAGGCTCGACCTGGGAAAGTGAGATGCTGTACGTGGGCGCCGGGGGAGAGGGGACCCTGAACGTCCAGGACGGCGGCGTCGTGGGCAGCAACCTGGCCGTTGTGGGTCTTGGGCCCGACGGTACGGGCACCGCCACCGTCCATGGGAGCGGATCCCTCTGGGACGTGACGGACGCGGGAGATTTCTCGGAAGAACTCGATGGCGTGCTGATCGTGGGCGCCTGGGGCGAGGGCGAACTGAACGTGGAAGCCGGAGGCCGCGTGAACGCCGTCACCCTGTACGTCGGTGGGACCGAGGCTTCCGAGGTTGCCGTCGGGGTGGACTGGGGGCTGGACGATCCCGCGGGCACCGGCACGGTGACCGTGACCGGCGCCGGGTCGGTTCTGAGCGTTCTACCCGGCGAAGGCGAAGGCGGCGACCCGCCGCTGACGACTTACGTGGGCTACAGCGGTGAAGGAACTCTGAATATCCTCGACGGCGGCCGGGTCGAGAGCGACTCCGCGCTCGTCGGTGTTCTCGAAAACAGCACCGGTCTGGTGACTGTCGATGGCGAGGATTCGACCTGGTCGATCCAAGGGGGCGGCGGGTCGCACTTGGGCATGACCGCCGAGGGCGAGGGCAACGTCGTTCTCTCCAATGGCGGCCTCGTGGCCGTGGAAGGCTTCGACGCGGCCCTGATCGTGGCCGACGACGTTACGGTCGGGTCGGAAGGGGAAGGGACCCTGACCGTCACCAATGGAGGAAAGGTCTTCTCCGATACCGTGATCCTCGGTGGTGCGGATCCCGACTTCGACAGCATCGCGGAGTACCTGGACCCCGATGACCCTCTCGGCACCGGCACGGGCACTGCGCTGGTCAGCGGCCCCGGGTCGTTGTTGGAAACGGAAGACATGCATGTCGGCTTCTCCGGGACGGGCGAGCTGACGATCAGCAATGGCGGTCAGGTGATCGACACGTCCGCTTGGATCGGCGTCCTGCCCGACGCGGTGGGAACCGTCCTGGTCACGGAGGCCGAATCGACCTGGAGCAACACCGAACACCTGATCGTCGGGGCCTGGGGATTGGGAGACCTTACGATCTCCGGCGGCGGGTACGTCAGCGCCCCGGAGGTCTTCATCGGAGGCGCGTCCTTTGATGCGATCGGGGAAGACTACGATCCGAATCTGGTTCCGGAAGGCACGGGCACGATTACGGTGACGGGGGCCGACTCGCAGCTTGAGGTCACCGGCTACGCCACTTTGTACGTGGGCTATTCCGGAACCGGCACGTTGAATGTGGATGCCGGCGGCGACGTGATGAGCGAAAGCGTGGTCATCGGCGCCGCCCCGGACACCGAGGGCACGGTGCTGGTGACGGGCGCAGGCTCGACCCTGACGACCGAGGATATGACGATCGGCGCGTGGGGCACGGGGACCCTGACCGTGGCCGACGGGGCCGAAGTGACGGCCGAGTACTTGACCATCGGCGGGTTCGACGCGAGCGACGTGGACGATCTGCCTCAGGAGGTCCTCGATGAGTTTGGCGACGGCCTGGGAACCGGCGTCGTGACGGTGATGGGAGACGGTTCGAGTCTCAGCGTCACCGGCGACTATCCCCTTCTGGTCGGCTACTTCGGAACCGGCACGCTGACCGCCAGCGAGGGCGGCCTGGTGGAGAGTGACTCTCTGATGGTCGGCGCCGCCCCCGATGCCACCGGCACGGTGACGATTGACGACGCGGAACTCACCATAGCCGGCAGTGCGGCCGTCGGCGCCTGGGGCCATGGCAATCTGACTGTCTCCGGCGGCTCGGAGGCTTCCGTCGGCACGCTGTATGTCGGCGGCTTTGACGCAGACGAGGCGCCGCCGGAACTGGTCGAGTTGTTTGGAGATCCTGCCGGGACCGGCACGGTGGTGGTCACCGGGGCCGGCTCGGTCCTCGACGTCACGGAAGACAACACCGTCTACGTCGGTTACAGCGGCGACGGCACGCTGGAGATCCTCAACGGCGGGCAGGTCAACAGCCACTCCGGCGTCGTCGGCGTATTGAGCGACAGCAACGGGCAGGTACTTGTCGATGGGCCCGATTCTCTGTGGATGATCACCGGCGGAGAGACCGCGCCCGAGTTGTCCGCCCAGGGCGATGGCGATGTGGCCATAGCCAACGGCGGTGAGATCTTCCTCTCCGGGGATACTGCGGTCCTCGATGTGGCGGACACCATCACCGTGGGTTCGGAAGGTACGGGCAGCGTCATGGAGATCACCGACGGCGCCGACGTATATTCCGAAGGCGGCGTCATCGGAGGCTACGATCCGGAGTTCGATACGCTGGAAGAGTATTTTGACGAGGACACGGTCCTGAGCGATGGCGTCGGTTCGGTGACTGTCGATGGCGCAGGGTCCAAGTGGGAAACAGATGAGTTGATGGTCGGCTTCTCTGGAACCGGCACTCTGACGATCACCAACGGCGGCTGGGTCACGGCGGACAATTCCTGGGTTGGCGTCGTGCCGGATGCCGACGGTTACGTCGACGTCTTCAGCGGCTCCACCTGGGTGAATTACGACGAGCTGATCGTCGGCGCCTGGGGTTCGGCCGTTGTGGACATCGCCGGGGCCAGCGACGTCTATGCGGCGGATGTTTATATCGGCGGTGCGCCGCTCGATTTGCTCGGCGAAGACGTTCCCGAGGAACTGATCCCGGACGGCGCCGGCATGGTGAACGTCACCGGTGAAGGCTCGGCCCTGCACGTGACTGAATATAACAGTCTGTACGTCGGCTACTATGGCGACGGGATTCTCAACGTTTCCAATGGCGGTCTCGTCGAAAGCGACGTGGCGGGCGTCGGCGTGATGCCGGGCAGCACGGGCGCGGTGACCGTCAGTGGTGGAAGTTACGATGAAGAAGAGGAGGGTTTCAGTTTCACGCCGTCCACCTGGCATAACGACGCCTTCGTGTTTGTCGGCGGCTACGGCGAGGGTTCTCTGACGGTCATGGACGGCGGTCTGGTGGATATCGAGAACTCCCTTTATGTCGGCGGTTTCGATCCCGACCGATTTGGATTCGACACCGAGCTGGTCGGTTACGAGCCGAACGGCACCGGTACGGTCATCGTCACCGGCGAAGGCTCGACCCTCTATGGGACCGGTCTTGAGGAGCTGTACGTGGGCTACTCCGGCGACGGCACGCTGAGCATCGAAGACGGCGGCTACGTCGAAAGCGGCGTCACCGCCATCGGCCTGCTGCCGGGGAGCACGGGGGCCGTGACGGTGGATGGAGTGGCCGGGGACGGGGAAGGTGATCACTCCCTCTGGGAGAACCTCGGTTCGATTGTCGTGGGTGGCTACGGCGACGGAACATTGACCGTCTCCAACGGCGGCGAAGTCTACTCGAGCGAACTGTACATTGGTGGATACGATCCCGACAGTCTTCCTTTCGATGTCGGTGAGATCGATTCCTATCCCGATGGGACCGGCGCGGTGACTGTCACGGGCGAAGGGTCCTATTTCGAGACGGAAATCCTGGTGGCGGGCACGACCGGCGACGGCACTCTGAATGTCCTGGCCGGCGGTGAGGTGGAAAGCGAGGCCGGCATGGTCGCGTTCGGGCCCGACAGCATCGGCAACGTCGTCGTCAACGGCGACGGCTCGACATGGGCGCTCGTCGATCTGGACGAAGAAGAGGAGAATTGGTCCATCCTCGGCGTAGGCATCTACGGCACCGGCCAGTTGACCATCTCCAACGGCGGGCTAGTGACGGTTGCCGATGCGGTCGTCGGTGGCTTCGACCTGGAAGACATCGGGATGCCCCAGTTCTACGATCGGTTCGGCGATCCGAACGGCAACGGCACGATCAATGTGACCGGCCTTGGTTCCCTGCTGGATGTGGAGTACGAGCTGTGCATTGGCCACAGCGGCCTCGGCACTCTGCTGATCTCGAACGGCGGCCGGGTGAACACAGGAGACGACGCCTTCATCGGCGACGAGCCCAACGGCGTCGGCACCGTCTCGGTCACTGGGGCGGCGGAAGAGCCGTCTCAATGGGTGATCTCCGACGACCTGTACGTCGGCGGTTACGGGACGGGCACGCTGACAATCAGCGACGGGGGCGAAGTCATCACGGACGAAGACGCCTTCATCGGTTATGGCGAGTCCGGCAGCGGCACGGTCGTCGTGACCGGCGAGGACTCGATCTGGATGGTCGGCGAGCAACTGTACGTTGGCGGGCACGACGAAGGCGCCGCAGGGGAAGGTTCTCTGTTTGTCAATGACGGCGGCCTGGTCACCGTTTGGGACGAGATGTACGTTTGGGAGACCGGCCTCGTCGGCGGCGACGGCACGATCACCGTTATGGCGCCGACGACTCTCCACAACTACGGAACCATCGCTCCGGGCAACGAAGGCATCGGCACGTTGACCGTCAATGGGAGCGTGGTCTTCCATGAGGGTTCGACCTTTGCCGTGGAAATCGCCAATGACGATACGAGCGATAGGCTCGAGGTCAGCGGCACCGTGAACATCGAGGGCGGAACCGTGCAGGTCGCTTCGCAGGGGACCATCATGGGCGAGCACCAGTATGAGATCATCAACGCCGGGGGCGTTCAGGGGCAGTTCGACGACTTGGACACCGCCTTGCTGGACTTCTCGTTCAGCGAGATCGGCCTGGACTACAATGACGTCTCCGTCTGGCTGCACATCGCCGCGGCCAACTTCGACGATCCGAATATCGCACGGACATACAATCAACGTCAGGTTGCAGGGGCTCTGCAGACGATCGGCGGACAGGGCGGCAACGACGTCACGGACACGGTGCAGGATCTTGAAACTGCCGACGAAGTTCGCGACTCCTACGATCAATTGAGCGGCCAGACCCGGCCGCCTCTGGCGCCGATGACGATCGCAGGCAGCTCCAAGTTCCTGGGAACCGTGACCAGCCGCGTCCAGACCGTCAAGACCGGTCTGGTGGCCGGCGCGTTCGACTCCAAGCTGCTGGCGGCTGCCGGGCCGGACCAGGCCCTCGGCGGATCCACCAGTCGGGGCGGTCAGGACTTCGCCGTCGGCAATGGAACGAGCGTTTTGGCCGACAAGCGGTGGGGTCTCTGGGGCCGGGGCTATGGCCTTTACGGCGACCGCGATTCCGGCGATGAACTGCCCGGCTACGGCTACCACATCTTCGGCGGCAGTTTCGGCGTGGACTACCAGTTCACCGAGACTCTGCTGGCCGGATTGGTCGCCGGTGTGTCCGAGGGCGACGTGGACTTCGACAACTCCCGGGACAGCACCGACTTCGGCGCAGCCCACATCGGCCTTTACGGCAGCCTGGCCTGGGATGTCTGGAACGTGGATGCCGTCGCGACCTGCGCCAGTCTGGACTACGAAACCCGTCGGTTCGTCGATCTGCTCGACGAGCGGCTCTCGGGCAACTTCGACGGTTCGGAGTTTGCGGCCTACATGGAGGTCAGTCGCGATTACGAACTGGCCCCGAACCTGACCCTGGCGCCCCTGGCGTCGGTGCAGTACACGTATCTCGATCTGGACTCCTACACCGAGACCGGCGGGGTCAGCGCCCTGGCGTTCGAGAGCCAGACGCATGAGTCGATTCGCGGCTCGCTCGGCGCTCGCCTGACCAGGCGACTGATCGAAACGGCCGGCGACTTCCAGGCCGACGTGCAGCTTCGAGGCCGTTGGGTGCACGAGTTCGGGGACGACCGCGCCAGCGTGGATACGTCCTTCGCCAGCGATCCGACGGTGGTCTTCACGGTCAAGGACGACGCAATTTCCCGCGACAGCGCCGTGCTGGGGCTGGGCTTCCTGACCGAACTCAACGACCGTACGCGGGCGTACTTCGACTACGACACGCGGCTCAACAGCGACGAGACCGTCCACGTGTTCAGCGCCTCGCTGCAATACCGCTGGTAAGTCAACCGGCGTCGAATCTCCAGTCCAATCCACATCGGGGCCGGCCATGAGCCGGCCCCGATCATGTGCGGCTGGGAGGCGATTTCGTTCGTAGCGAGAACGAATAGCTCAAGGCCATAGTCATGGCCGCGCCCAGGACGATCAGCCAGGTCCAGCCCAGGTCCAGCGTCTTCTGTTGGATCAGCACCAGGAGAACGGTGCACAGGACCGTGCTGGTCAGCATGGCCGGGAGATTGGCGAGGTTGGCCTTGCGTCGGGTGAGCAGGCCCAGGAGAAAGACCCCGAGCATGGGGCCTCCGGTCAAGGCCAGGATCTGGAACGCGAACCACAGGATGTTCTGCACCGGCTCACACGCCGCGGCAATTGCCGCCAGGATCAGCCCGAAGACCGCCACGCCGATCCGCGAGACCAGCAGGTAGTGCTTCTCCGTCGCTTCTTTGCGGATCCATGGGCGGTAGATGTCCCGCACGAAGGAGGTCGTCAGCGAACTGAGCGGCGAATCGACGCTGGCCAGGACGATGGATGCGAGCACCAGGCCCTTGAGACCCGCGGGAAGAAGCGTGCGAGCGAAGTGAGGGAAGATGGTCTTGAGCTCCGCCGGCGGCGGCAGTTCGGGATTCTGTCCGTAGAAGACGTACAGGAGCGTGCCGATCAGCAGATATAGCCAGTAGACCGGCAGGACCGTCACGATCGTCGCGAGGATCGTCTTTTGGCTGCTTCGACGGGTCCTGACCGTCAGGAGCCGCTGGACCATTTCCTGATCGGCGCCGAAGGAGACCAGGCCGGTGAAGAGCCCGCCGGTGACGCCTGCCCAGAAGGTGCCTGCGTCGTTGAGGTTCCAGGCGAAGTTGAAGGTGCTGAGCCGGCCCGCGTCGCGAGCGGTCTGGAGGGCCGAAGGCAGGCCGCCGTCGATGCTCTGAACGAGGAAGCCGGCGACCAGCACGCCGCTGACGATGAAGAAGATCGCCTGGTACGCCCCGGTCCAGACAAGGGCCTTGATGCCGCCGAAGGCGATGAACACGACGCTCACGACGGTGAACAGTGCCAGCGTCGGCGCCAGGGGCCAGCCCAGGATCAGGCCCACGGCCATGCAGGTCGCGTAGAGCCGCACGCCGGAGGCGATCAGGCGGGTGACGAGGAAGTAGATCGAGCCGGTGTACTGCGTGGCCGGGCCGAAGCGGTGGCCCAGGAACTCGTAGATGCTCGTGCAGTTGTACTTGTAGAAGGCCGGGATGAAGAGAAAGGCGACGACCAGCCGAGCCAGGGCCAGACCGATCAGGAACTGAAACCATCGCCAGTTTTCGGTGAAGGCGGTGTGCGGCATGCCGACCAGCGCCAGGGCGCTGATTTCCGTGGCGACGAACGACAGGCAGGCGACGATCCAGGGGATGCGCCGGCCGCCGAGGAAGAAATCGTCGGTGTCCTTCTCGTGCCGTCCGAAGACGTACGAGATGACGAACAGCAGGGCGATGGCCCCGGCGACGAGGACCCCGTCGAGTCCGCTCAGCGAGCCGTCGAGCTGTTGGGTGGTCACGCCTTCGATAATGCGTTGTCCTTCCGACTGAAATCCGAATTCCGAAAGTCGAAATTCGAAACAAATCCAAAAACAGGGAAAGCTCAAATGACAGAAACGCTGTCGCACGCCGGGAGGGGCCGTTTTGAATTTTCGATTCTGGTCATTTGGGTTTGTCTCGGATTTCGGACTTCGTGCTTCGAGATTCCCCGCTGGGGGTTTCCATAGCCTTTCGCAGCGACTGGCCGCAGGCGCCGAGAATCTTTACGGCTCTCTCCAAATCGACCTTGCGGAAGTGCATCACGACCGCAGGTTTGACCTGACCGTCGGCTCGTTGAAGCAACGCTCTGGCCTTGGGACGCGAGAGGGCCGTCAGCTCCATGACGATCCGCAGCGAGCGGTCGCGGAGTTTCCTGTTGACTGCCTGAAGATCGACCATGAGGTTGCCGTGGACTTTGCCCAGTTTGATCATGGCGGTGGTCGTGAGCAGGTTCAGCACGAGCTTGGTGGCGGTGCCCGCCTTCATCCGCGTCGAACCGGTCACGATCTCCGGCCCGACCACCGGGTTGATGATGATGTCCGCAGGGATCGATCGGACCACCTCCGGCGCGCAGGTCACGCAAACCGTCCGCGCCCCGATCCGCCGGGCCCGTCGCAGCGCGCCGTGAACGAAGGGCGTCACGCCGCAAGCCGCCAGGCCTACGACAGTATCCCGCGAGGTCACCTTCCTCTTGTCGATCTGGGCGGCGCCGCCTTCGACGTCGTCTTCGGCCCCTTCGATGGAGCGGACCAGCGCCCGCTTGCCGCCTGCGATGATGCCCTGGACCATCGACCGCTTCACGCCGAATGTCGGCGGGCATTCGGAAGCGTCCAGGACGCCCAGCCGGCCGCTGGTGCCCGCGCCGACATAGAAGAGCCGCCCGCCTTCGCGGAAGCTGTCGACGATCGCGTCGATTGCGGCCGCGATGCTCTCACGCTGCGAGCCGACCGCCTCCGGAACGATTCGGTCCTCGGAATTGATCAGGTCCACGATCTCCAGCGTGGCCAGCGTGTCGATGTTCGCGCTTCGCGGGTTTCGCTTCTCAGTGGTTGGCAGATGTCTGCGTGTAGTCATGCGGTGTTCTGAAAAATGGACATTCGGCCTACTCATCGTCCCGGCACGATCTTCCCTAAAATAACCGATTCGTCCGCCCCGGTGACGCTGGGGAGGTTGTTGGCGATCCCCTGGATCGTGGCGTACGCCAGGATGGCGAACGATACGGCCTCCTTGGCATCGACGCTGATGCCGAATTCATCCGTCGAGCGGATTCTAACGTCCGCAAGTTGCGACCGCAACATTCGCACGAGCGTCGCGTTGTGCGAGCCGCCGCCGCAGAGGATCATCTCGTCGGGCATGGCCGGAAGGAACCTGCGGTAGGCGGTCGCGATCGTCGAAGCCGTGAAGGCGGTCGCTGTTGCGATCATGTCCTCAGCCGACAACTTCAGCTTGCGGGCCTGGCCGTGGAGCCATTCGCAGTATTGCTGCCCGAACTGTTCGCGTCCGGTGGACTTGGGCGGCTTTCGTCGCAGGAAGGGATGCCGCAGCATTTCCTTCAGAAGACTCTCGTGCACCGTGCCCTTGGCGGCCACTGCGCCGTCGCGGTCGTACGGGCGTTTGCCCGCAGTAATGATACGCATCAGGCCGTCAATGACCATGTTGCCCGGCCCGCTGTCGAACGCCAGGACCTCCGGATGCGCGTCGTGCCCACAGGAGCATGAAGGTGAGCAGTCTGCGTGACCTTTACAGACAGGCAGGTAGGTCACGTTCGCGATCCCGCCGATGTTCTGCACGGCCCGGCAGAGCTTCTTATCGGAGAACAGCACATAGTCCGCATACGGCACCAGCGGCGCACCCTCGCCCCCGGCGGCCATGTCGCGGGGCCGGAAGTCCGCGACGGTCGCAATTCCGGTCCGCTGCGCGATCCGGCAGGGCTCGCCGATCTGGAGCGTCGAGCGGATTACTTCTCCGTCGTACCTGACGCCTTGCGGATTGTGCCAGATCGTCTGGCCGTGCGAGCCGATCAGGTCGATCGAGTCCAGCGGAATGCCGCTCTTGTTGCACAGCCGGATTACTGCCTCGGCGAAGACCTCGCCCAGCAGGTGATTGTAATGGCAGATGTCATTCAGCCTGGCGGTTTCGGGGTTGCACAACGCCAGGATGCTCTTTCGAAGGGAAGTAGAGTAGGGGAACGTCTCGAACGCCAGAACATCGACCTTTTGCCCGCGGATCTCCACGATGGCCACATCGACCCCATCGGCCGACGTCCCCGACATCAGACCCGCCACCCACAGTCCCTTTTTCTTTCTCGAACCTGTTTTCGACTTGCTCATCGCTGCTCCACGCGGCTTCTTGCCGACTGTTGACCGATGCGATTCATCCCAGCGAGCGATTATAGCCAACGTTGCACGCGGCCGCACCCGAAATACCGTTGCCACCGAGCGTCGGGAGATGATATCACTACGTCAGGTCGCTGCAATTGAGCAGGGCAGTCCGGCGATTCGGTTCTGGGAACACGAAGGACATGAGCATTCACCACTGCACACGATCGGCTCGCGAGGTTCTCCGATCCGCGGAACTCTCGTTGCTGCTGTTGTTCGCATGCGAGGGCTTCTTATTCGCGGCCGACGCGACCGGTTCCCACCGCCCGAATGTGCCGCCGGGAGTGGAGTATCTCCACCACCGGATCGGAGAGGGGCCCTGGTCGATCCACGTGGTGAAGGTGGCCCGGTCCGCCAAGAGATTCCAGTTCGTCTCCACATTGGCCCAGGATCAGGTGTATGGGCTGGCGACCGTGAGTCAGCAGGCGGCGACTCTGCAGGACGCTCGGGCTGTCGCCGCGGTCAACGGCGACTTCTTCGTCATTCGTCGGGGACCCTATCAGGGCGATCCTCTCGGCCTGCACGTTGCCCAAGGCGAACTGATCAGTTCGCCCAGGGGGCCCAGCTTCTGGATCGACAGAGAGGGCCAGCCCCATATCGGGCAGGTCACGGCCCAGTTTCGGGCTGTCGGTCCGACCGGTCCGTCTATTCCGTTCAATCTCAACGAAGAACGAGGCGACGACGAAGCCGTGCTCTACACGCCGGCCGTCGGGCCATCGACTCGGACGAACGTCGGGCTCGAATGGATTCTGGAGAAGGCCGGCGAGGGAGCGCGGCTGCCGCTGCGTCCAGGGGCTTCCTTTGGTGCCAGGGTGGCGGCCATCACCGAAGGGGGAGACGCCGAACTGACGCCGACGACGATGGTACTCTCCGTCGGGCCGATGTTGGCGGAGAGGCTGCAGGCAAAGGCGCCGGGCTCGGTGCTCACGCTCCATCTGGAGACTGTGCCCGATCTGACGGGGATCGTGACCGCCATCGGAGGTGGTCCGATCCTGCTCGATGAAGGCCGGTCGCCCGAATGGCCGCCGCCCCAGCCGCGGCATCCGCGGACCGCGTTGGGGTGGAACGACGAGCAGTTTGTCCTGGTCGTGGTGGACGGACGCCAGGAGGGGCTCTCGGTGGGCATGACGTATCCCGAACTCGCCTTGCTGATGAAACGGCTCGGGTGCCGATACGCGGTGAATCTCGATGGAGGCGGCTCTTCCACGCTCTGGCTGGACGGGCACGTCATGAACTCGCCCTCCGACGGCCGGGAGCGTCCCGTCGCCAATAGTCTCGTTGTCATCGCGACTGAGCCGAACGCAGTCGCAGAGGGTCTGCAGAACTGATGATGTCCGAAGCCAAGAAGAAAGCGCAAGCGTTCCTCGAACGGGAGAAGGCGTTTCGCCTGGGCCAACTGACGACCGAATCCTCGCATCCGAAGACCCGCCGGCTGTCGCAGACGATCCAGGCGGATCTCCAGGCGGGCGTTCGGATGCTGCAATCGGTGGACGAGGACATCCCGGCCGCTTTGGAGCGGATCTTCGCGCAGGACTCCTTCGGGCAATTGGCCGACGCGTTGGCCGAGGCGATGCGGACGGGGCATCGGATCTACTTCACCGGCTGCGGCGCCACCGGCCGGCTGAGCATCCTCCTGGAAGCCATGTGGCGGCGGTTCTGGCGGGATGCGGAACGAGGGCGCCCCGAGGCCGGGCCAATGCAGGACCTGTGCATCAGCGTCATGGCCGGCGGGGACTTCGCGCTCATCAAGTCGGTCGAGGGATTCGAGGATTTCACGGATTTCGGCCGGCGGCAGATCAAGGAAGCAGGCGTGCAGCGGGACGACGTCGTCGTGGCCATCACCGAAGGCGGCGAAACGTCCTTCGTCATCGGCACCGCCTGGCAGGGGCTCGACATCGGGGCCCACGTGTTCTTCGTCTACAACAACCCCACCGATCTGCTTCGTCAGCATGTCCAGCGGTCGCGAGAGGTCATCGACGAACCCCGCATCGGCAAGCTCGACCTGGCGACCGGGCCCATGGCCATCACCGGCTCGACCCGCATGCAGGCGACGACCACGGAGCTTCTGGTCGTCGGCGCGGCGATGGAAATGGCCCTGGCCAGGCATGTAGGGTGTGCCGGGCACACCATCTCCTCCTGCCGCCAACTCTTCGAGAATCTGCTCAGGCAATTGTCCGCGCCACAGGCTGTCGCGGCGATCGCGCAAGCCGTGGAACTGGAGGAGCAGGTCTACCGGAAGCGCGGTCTCGTGACGTACCTGGCCGATTCCCTGATGGTCGATGTCCTCACGGACACGACCGAGCGAGCGCCGACGTTCATGCTGCCTCCGTTCCGCAGGCAGGGGGATACGATCTCGCCCGTCTCGTGGTCGTTCGTCAAAGACCCGCATCACGCAACGGAGCAGGCCTGGTGCGAGATGCTCCAGCGAGAGCCTCGCGGCCTGATGTGGGGTCCGGCGGTCTATGCGCACTTGAACGCACCTTCGCACATCCAGGCCAACCCGCCGAGACTGGACAACGCCGAGATCCACAAGTTCCGCATCGGCAACGAGCCCGACCCCTCCCGCACGAGCGCCCCGGACTCGATGCTCGTGCAGGTTGGAGACCTGCCCAATCTCAAATCTCAGATCTCAAATCAACAATTCGCCAAGACCGCGGCAATCACATTCGGTCCTGAGGCCAGGTCGCTCGATGTCGCCGGGCACATCCACGTCCCCTGCGACCTGCCCGCCTCGGCGCTTCGATTGTGGGAGCACCTGGCGATCAAGCTGATTCTCAACACGCTCTCGACGGCGACGATGGTTCGGATGGGCCGGGTGATCGGCAATGCGATGGTGTGGGTCTCTCCCAGCAACAAGAAGCTGATCGATCGCGGCTGCCGGCTGATCGCGCAGGAGACCCGCTGCACGTACGAGTACGCCTGCGAGGTCCTGCACAAGGCGATGGAAGAACTGGCCGAGCGGAGCAAACGAGGAGAAGAAATCCCGTCGCCGGTGGCGGTGGCGATCGAGAGGATCAGTCGTAGTCAGGAGGAGAACGGCGTATGACTCTCAAGCACGAGATTCGAAATCCGAAATCCGAAACAATTTCAAATAACCGAATTTCGAAATCCAAAACGGACTCCCGACCGGCGCGAGCGTTTCGATCATTTGGATTTGGGTCCTTTGGATTTGTTGACGTTCCCGCCAGGACGGGGTCGAGTTTCGAGTTTCGAATTTCGTGCTTGGCCTTCCTGTGTCTTCTCTCAAGTTGCCATTCGGATCGTGCCTATCGCGACCGTTTGACCGGGATCGACTCTGTTGTCCAGGCGGAGATCCAGGCGGGGCATTTCCCCGGCGCGGTCGTGCTCGTCGGCAAGGGCAAGAAAGTTCTGTATCACAAGGCCTTCGGGCAGGCCATCTCCGAGCCGACCCAGGAGCCGATGGAGAAGGACACGATCTTCGATCTGGCCTCGATGACCAAGCCCCTGGCGACGGGGGCCGCGGTCCTGATCCTGGCGGATCGCGGCCGGCTCGATCCCAACGCTCTGGTCGCGGATTACCTGCCCGCCTTCGCCTGCGGCGGCAAGGAGCAGGTCCGCATCAAGCACCTGCTGACCCACACTTCCGGCCTGCCTGCGTATACGGACGCCAACAGTCTCAAGACGCAGTATGGCTCGCCGTGCCCGGAGAAGGTCATCGAGAGGATCTGCGGTCTCGACGCCAAGTCCGCCCCGGGCGAGGAGTTTCGCTACAGTTGCCTGGGCTACATTGCGCTGGCCGAGATCGTCAAGATCGTGATCGGCCAGGGCATCGACGAATTCACACGCGAGAACCTCTTCGTTCCTCTGGACATGAAGGACACGGGATTCAGTCCGCCCGCCGGGTGGAAGCCGAGGATCGCGGCGACGGAGATCGTGGACGGCGAGCCGCTGCGAGGCACAGTCCACGACCCGCTGGCCCGCCTGAACGCCGGCGTCAGCGGCAATGCAGGGCTCTTTTCGACCGCCTCGGACCTGTCCATCTACTGCCAAATGCTGCTCAATCACGGCATGTGGAAGGGCAAGCGGGTCCTCAGTCCCAGCGCGGTCAAGATGCTGACCCAACCCCAATCCCACGGCCGGGCCTATGGCTTCGATGTCAGTTCGAGCTATGCCTGGGTGAAGGGGGCCAACGCGTCCCCGAACGCCTTCTGTCACACAGGGTACACAGGCACCAGCCTGGTCTGTGACCCCGACACAGGCGTCTATCTGATCCTGCTGACCAATCGGGCCCACCCCCGCGACGGCGGGGCCAGCAAGCCCGTTCGCGAAAAGCTCGCGGAGATCGTCTTCCCATCGAGAACCGATCGCTGAATCTCAGTTCGTCAACCCGGCGATCGCGGCTCCGATCAGCGTGGCGTTGTCGAGGTTCACGATCTCGTAGTAGACGTGCTTCTTGTCGACCAGGTATTGTTTGAGGTAGTACTCGACCTTCGAGCGGAGCGATTTGAGCTTGTAGAACGTCGTGCCCTCGGCCACGATGCAGATGGGCCTTGCGGGGTTGCGTCCCTTGCCGCTTTTGAGGGCCGCGGAGGACAGATTGGCTGCGGTGAGTTTGGCCGCCCGCTCGATGAGGGCATCGACCAATTGATACATCGCGATGATATCGTCGTCGGTCGCGCCGGTCAGGGCCGCTGAGAGCGGATTCTCCCGGCCCTCCGGACGGGTGAGGAAATTGCTGACGTCCTTGGTCGTCACCGCCTGGATCTGAGCCAGTTCCGAAGCCGCGGCTTTGGAGAAGATGCCCGCCTTGGCGGCGGCCTTGGCGGTGGCCAGGCACAGCGGTCCGATGTATGCGCCGGAGATCATCTTCTCGAAGACGTGGACGCCGGGGCTGACCGCGGCGGCGTCGAGCGCCTTGTCGATCTTGCCTCTTGGGGCCTTGCCGAACCCGCCGGACTCGACGTTGATGATCTGGCTGCCCACGGTGCCCAGATCCTTCGCTTTGGCGATGTTGCTGTTCTGCTCGACATAAGCGGTGTTGGTGCCGGTCCCGAGGATGAAGCCGATGTAGCTGTCGAACCGCCGGCCGCTGGTCTCGGCCCGCCCGGCCAGCAGGGTGGCGACGGTGTCGTTGAGCAGGACGAAGTGCTTTTCCTGGCGGACGCCCAGGCGGGTCAGGGACACGTTCATGCTCTCGCCGATCATCTGGCCGACGGCCTCGGGGGCCTTGATCTCCTTGGAGAAGAACAGGGCCCGACCGTCCTTGCTCGGGAACATCTCGATCGGATAGGAGAAGCAGAACCCCACGTTGGAGCTCTTGTCCGTGATGGACTTGACGTAGCCGGCCATGGTGCCGAAGAACTCGTCCTTGCCGACCTCGGCGGCGACGCCCGGCATGGGGAACACCTTGAACTCGGAGATCTCCGGCGCGCCCACCTGGCCGAACGTGACGGTGGCGACGCGGAAATTCGTCCCGCCGGCGTCCATGACAATGACCGGCGTGTCGCGAGGCAGGTCCTGTTCCGTCCCGATGTAGGTGGGCAGCATGGCCAGCGTACTCTTCTTGCCCGACAGGCCTTTGTCCATTTCTTCCAGGAAGACGTCGCAGGTCTCCTGGATGCTGATGTCCCCGTGGTACATGCCCTGGTTGCTGAGGAACTCTTTGACCCGGCCCCTTGGATCTTTCACGGCAAACCCCTCGTCATCTACCATGTACGATTTACTATTTACGATGGGTGCAGGTTTCATTTTACGTACCGGGTTACGCACAGCGGCGAAGCCGACTGTAGGTATCCCAGAATTCCTTCCACAATCCGGATTTGACGTAGCAGCGGAAGTTGAGGATTCGCTGTCCACCTTGTCGTGACCATC
>DATIKY010000284.1:0-9118 GCA_035476995.1 Sedimentisphaerales bacterium
CCGCGTCCTGCAACGCAAAGCCTACGGTTTCAGAGACACGGAATTCTTCAAACTCAAGATCTACGCTCTGCACGAAACCCGCTACGAACTCGTAGCGTAACCCACCATGAAAAGTACGCAAAAACCGGATGAGCCGGTCTTAAGAAGTCCGGCTGGGATGGCCAATGCCTCATCAACAACCGGGGCTTTGTCGTCGGCCAGTTCAACTCGGCG
Organism: Sedimentisphaerales bacterium; assembly: GCA_035476995.1. Lineage (GTDB taxonomy): Bacteria > Planctomycetota > Phycisphaerae > Sedimentisphaerales > Anaerobacaceae > PLanc-01. The sequence continues at coordinate 214 of DATIKY010000284.1, forward strand.
CAACCCGGTCCCGGTGTCTGTACCTGGACCGTCCCTCCCGGATCGCAGCCGCTTCCCTGGAAAGCTGGGGGTTTCCTGCAGGTGCGCGGGCTGAACGACGCGGGTTGCTATTTGGTGAACGTGAGCCGCGAGGGGATTCGAGTGGGGAGGCTCGAGTTCCGGCGGCGATCCGAGTCGCATCTCTGGCAGTCCGGACGCCACGTTCGACAGATCACCGTACACCTCTGCTGTGGGGACGACCTGAGGCATAGAAACGTCACAGCCGTGAGCGGTTGGGGCATCAACAACAAGGGCACGATTCTCGGCGCGATGACTGTCAAGGGATCAGGACGGTGGCACGCCGTGCTCCTGGAGCCGATGGAGCAGGCGAGGAGTTGGTCAGGGTTGGAGAACCTGCGGATGGATCCAATCAGACGATCTCAGCCGTAGACGACTTCCCCGTTGCGGGCGTAGTCGACTATCCGAGACTCGCCGCTTTCCCATTCCTGGGGGGTCATGGCGACCGCCTCGATGGGCGCGAAGACTGCGAAAATGGCGGAAGAGAGAATGTCTATCCTCTCCCAGTAGTCCTTATCGGCAAAATCCTCCGAAATCACCACCAGATCGATGTCGCTGCCCTCGCGCTGGGTGCCGGTGCTGTAGGAACCGAACAGAATGATCTTCCGGGGCGAGACTCTCTCGGCCTCCAACGCCTTCCCGAAGTCACGGATAATTCTCAGAACTGCTTCTTTATCCACTCCAGAATCTCCTGGGTTTGCGTCAGAAGCCGTGAGGTGATATCCTGCGTGTACTTACGCTGCATTTCGTCGATATCTTCTGGATAGCGAGTGCCGACACTGGCTTCATTGATCCTTGTGATGGTCTTACCCTTGTCCGGATCCGGCTTCAGGCCGATCTTGTCCAGCAGAAAGATGAGATTATGCGTCTTGGGTGGTGTTTCTCGCAAGGTCCGCTCGTACAGTCCTTTTAACGCCTTTTCTATTGCCAGATGGCACATGAACACCGCGTAGAAATGCCTGCCCCCTTTGGCCATGAACTGGGCGGTGTCCATGTCGTAGTCGGCCTGCTTGAGCCATTCGGCAACCTTCTTGTTCATCTGACTACTCCGTCGCGGCCCCACGACTTGCATGATTCGATGGGGCTTCATAGCCGCATGATACCCGATCGAGCCGCACATTACAATCGCCAGGGGCTCCGCATCGGGCGGGTGAGGAGGCGGTTGGCGGCGTCGTCTCCGACGAACTGCTCGGCCTTGGGGTCCCAGCGGAGCTTTCGGCCGGTGCGGATCGCGATGTCGTCGAGGTGGCAGATCGTGTCGGAGCGGACGGCCGGACCGATCGGGCAGATCGGCTGTTGACGAGTTTTCACGCAGTCGAGGAAGTTCCGCTTGTGGTCGTTGCTGACCGGCAGCCTTGGCTCGCTGGAGTCGAAGGTGGTCTGGAGGAGCGACTTGGGCTGCGCGTCGATGCCGCCTCGCGAGACGATGACCCAGCCGTCGGAGCCGACGAACAGGATGCCGCAGCCTCGCGTCTCCAGGACGGGCGTCACGAATTGCGGGAACTCCTTCTCCGTGTGCCGGGAGTCCATGTGGATCATCTTGACGCCGTTGGCGTAGGTGTGCTCGACCTGCCAGGTCACCGGCGTGTCGCACAGGCCGTCGCGCGGGATGAAGCCGGAGCCCTCGATTTCGAGCGGGCCTGTGTCGTCGCTGTCGTTGCCCCACTGGGCGATGTCGATGTGGTGGATGCCCCACGCGCCGCTGAGGCACCCGAGGCAGTAGTCGTGGATGTGCATCCAGTAGCCTGGCGTGCCCTCGGCCCGCGAGGCTGACCGCTGGAAGGTGTACGGCGACCAGGGGGCGGGTCCCAGCCACATGTCGTAGTCGAAATCCGCCGGATCGGGCTGGGGCTCCAGCGGCTGATTGGGCAACTCCGCCCCCGGCACCGAGCCCACGACGATCTCGTGCAGCTTGCCGATGCGACCGTTGCGGACCAGCTCGCATGCGAATCGGAACTCCCGCCCGCTACGCTGCTGGGTCCCGAACTGAAAGATCACGCCGTAGCGATTCACCGCGTCGCGAAGGGCTTTTCCCGCCGCGACGTGGACGTCGATGGGCTTCTCCAGGTACATGTCTTTGCGGTTTCGGGCGGCCTCGATGGCGACGAGCGCGTGCCAATGGTCGGGCGTCGCAATGAGCACCGCGTCGATGTCCGGCCGGGCCAGGAGCTCGCGGTAGTCCGCGTACATGGCGCAGTCGGTGCCGCCGTATCGTTCGTCCGTGATGCGCTTCGCCTCTTCGCGGAACTTGCGGCGAAGGTCGCAAATGGCCGCCACGCGGACGTCGTCCTGTCTCGTGAGACTGCGGTGGTGTCCGCCTCCCATGCTGCCGATGCCGATGCAGCCCATGACGATCTTCTCGCTGGGCGGCACGGCTCCGGCGGCCCCCAGGACGCTCGCAGGGACGAAATACGGAACGCCGACGGCCACGACGCCGGTTCTCAACAGCTCACGACGCGAGATTTCTCGATTCACGGAGAGACTCCTTGATCGCATGGGGTCTGCGACAGAATCGCATATTCGTTGTCCCAGCAGAGGCCATTGTAGCTCTTTTCTGTCCCGCGTGTCACGCAAGAATTCGCTTTGGCTTCGCGGCGGAATCGTGCTACACTATCGCCATCCCGCGCTCACGGGAATGGACGGTAACCACGTGATTTCGAGGGTTGACTATGGGCAGCAATTCGAGCAGGGCATCGAGACGAGATTTCCTCAAATCAGCCGCGGGCGCAGTCGGTGCGTTCACCATCGTGCCGCGTCACGTGCTGGGGCAAGGGGCGACCCCTCCGAGCGAGAAACTGAACATCGCCAGCATCGGCGCGGGGGGACGGGCCGCCGCCGATATCGAGGCCATCGCCCGCGACGGCGGCACGCGGTTCGTCGCCCTGTGCGACGCCGACCTGCGGCCGGAGCGCCGCAACGCCCCGATCTTCTCGAAGTACCCCGACGCCAAGGTCTACCAGGACTACCGCAAGATGCTCGACGAGATGGACAAGCAGATCGATGCGGTGATCGTCGGCACGCCCGATCATACCCACGCCGTCGCGGCGATGGCCGCTATCAAACGCGGCAAGCACGTGTACTGCGAGAAGCCCCTGGCCCACTCCGTCGGCGAGGTCCGGGCCCTCATGAAGGCCGCGCGGGACTACAAGGTCGTGACCCAGCTCGGCAACCAGGGCCACTCCTTCGACTCGATCCGCCTGTTCTGCGAGTGGATCTGGGACGGTGCGATCGGCAACGTCCACACGATCCACTGCGGCTGCAGCGCTGTGAATTCCGCTCTCGATTTCCTGCCGCGACTGAGCGAGAAGGAAGACGTCCCGGCGGGTCTGGACTGGGACCTCTGGCTCGGGCCCGCCCAGGAGCGGCCGTACCATTCGTTCTATCTGCCCGGCGCCTGGCGCCGATGGGTTCCCTTCGGCAACGGCACGATCGGCGACTGGGTCTGCCACGTCGTGGACCCGGTCTTCTGGGCCCTCGATATCGGCGCCCCGACCAGCGTCACGGCCCAGGTCAAGGACTACGATCCCAAGACTCAGGGCCACACATTTCCGCGAGGCGACATCATCACCTTCGAGTTCCCCGCCAAGGGAAGCCGGGGACCGATCACGCTCGTCTGGCACAGCGGCACAGAGAAGATCCCGGTGGCCAAGGAACTGGAGGAAGGCCGCAAACCCGTCGACACCGGCGCCTACGTCTACGGCGACAAAGGCGTCATCATGTACGGCTCGCACGGGGCCGGCGGCGTTCGGATCATTCCCGAGCCGGCGATGCAGGCGTACAAGCGTCCCGAGCAGAAGATCCCGCGCATCCGGGAGCAGCCTCAGCACGAGCAGGACTGGCTGCGGGCGATTCGCACGGGCGGCAAGGCGGGGGCCGACTTCTCCTACGGCGGCCCGCTGACCGAATTGGCCATGCTGGGCGTGATCGCCCTGAAGCTGCCTGGCACGAAGCTGGCCTGGGACGCCGCCGCCATGCGGTTCACCAACTGCGACGAGGCGAATCAGCACGTCAATCCGCCGTATCGTTCGGGATGGAGCCTATAGGGATCGACGATCTACGATCGAAAACACAGGGCACGTGCGTCTTATCCGGCACAAGATCGCACGTGCCCTTTCTCTTGGGCTCTTCAGCCCTGAACAACACTCATTAGTCCGGCGGCAGTCCATGAGCCGCCCGTTCACATAAGGGTAGTCGCGGGCCGACGCAAAAGATTTCTTTCGAATGCGAGAAAGGCAAAAAGAGAGTAGCGACAAGGGGAAGGACAGGTGCTGTCGATCTGAAGCGTGGATCGAGTCCTGCTGCGTCCGCCTGACCGCAGCAGGACTCAATTCCATGCGGGATTACTGCTTCTTCTCTTCCTGCTTCTTCTTGCCGCCGAGCAGGCCGCCCAGACCCTCGACGAGGTCTTTGCCGGAGCCTTGGAGCTTGTCTTTCAACTCGGTCGGCAGTTTATCGCCCAGTTTATCGCCCAGCTTGTCCCCGAGCTGCTGGACCTGCTTGTCCACTTCCTGCTGGAGCCTCTGCTTGCCGGCGGCGACCAGGGCGTTCTGGAACTCCTTGGTCAGGCCCTTCGTGTCGAAGACCAGCCGGGGCGACGTCGTCGGGCCTACGACCCGGATCGTCGTCTGGAGCTGGTTGAGGACCTGCATCACCTGGTTGGTCTGTTCGGCCCCAAGACCCAGCACGCCTTTGCCGACTGCGGAGGCCTTGAGGTCCTTGATCCCCAGGTCGATCTTCAGGTCCACCTGGTCCTTGGTCAGCGTGCCGCCGAAGGCGCCGGAGGCGAGGCCCGACTGGAACTGGAGGCCGGCCCCCTCGGAGAACTCCGATTGCAGCTTGCTCAGGTCGAAGCCCTCGAAAGTGCCGGTCACCTCGGGATTGTCGCTCTTGGAATAGTCCATCGCAATCTTCATCAAAGCGGGCGTCACGTAGGACTGGATCAGCATCGTGATCGGCTTGGCTGCGGCCGCCGGGGCGTCGCTGAGATTGGTCATTTCCACCTTGCTGTTGCCGAACAGGGTGGACGGGATCTCGATCTTGTCCGCGAGGATCTGCTTGGCCAGCATCTTGTACGACGGCGCGACCGGCGCCTTGGCCATGAGATAGTCCAGATACTTGTGAGGCTTCTCCTCGGGCGTGGTCGTCGGCTCGTTGCTGTCGGGCAGCCAGTTCTTGAGCTTCTCCAACTGCTCCTTGAGCTTCTTGGCGTCCTTGAAGTACTTGTCGAGCTTGGCCAGATCGTTGGCGTCGACCTTGTAGGTGTTGGCGTCGAACGGCTTTTCCTCGACGACCTTCTGAATCACCCGGCCGGCCGCCGCGCGGAGCTGGTCGAACTTCACCTCCGAGATCTCCACCTTGTCCAACACCAGCTTGCCCAGCAGCAGATCGTACATGCTGGCGTCGGCCTCGATCTTCCCGACGACCGTATGATTCTGGATCGGGTTGGCCGGGTCGGTCAGTTGGACGCCGGAGACTGAGACCTTGCCTGCGAGCACGTCGATGCCCAGCGCCGAAAGGTTCGCCTCCGCCTTGTTGGCGTTGGTCAGCGTGTTGGCGGCGTAGCCCTTCATCGCGGCGTCCTGGCCGAAGTGCACCGCGGCGAAGAAGCCGCCGACCAGGATGATGGCCAACGCAACGCCGACCTTACGGATGTACTTGGCCTTGGCGAACATCGACTTGACGTCCTTGGTCCGCTTGCCGATCAGGATGCGGTCGAGAATCCGCACCCAGGTCTTGGTGTACCAGATGCGGAACTTCTCCGATTTCTCGTCGAGCCTGACCATCATCCGTCGGAAGTGGGTGACGAGGATCGCCAGGAACAAGCCGGCGACCGCGCCGACGATCGGTCCCAGGATCAGCCCGCCCACCAGCGCATACCGGCTGAAATCCGTCAAGCCGATCACCGGGATCGAGGAGAGGGTCGAGAGCATGCCGGAGCAGTGAGCCTGCGCCCAGACGCCCACGTGATACAGCACAGGGGCCGCCGCCAGACTCAAGGCCTTGCCCAGGCCCAGCGACAGGATGAACAGCCCGATGTGGACGTTCACCACGAGCACCAGCATGACCAGCACGGTGTGCAGGCCCGACCAGCCGGGCATCATGCCGGTCCAGAACCCCAGCAGCACCGTCAGGAGGATCAATGGCGGCGCGACGTTGCCCCGAAGGACCGCCAACAATTTGCTCACAAATCTCGGAAGAAGCATAGTTTACCTCAGTGATGAAACCCCGGATCCAACTTCGTTCAGAATGAGGCGATTATACCGCGGCGGCGGCGGCGTGCAAGGCCAAGTCTGAAGTGGGGAAGGAGAAGTTGCTGGGGCGAAGGGGGATGGTTCAATCGCGGCGTCGCGGCCTTGGTCCTGCGGACCCATTGGGTTCGTTTCCCATGGTCTGTCGCAGGGCGGATCGGCCGCAAATCCTTTCTCAAAAGGAACTTGCCCGTCACCCGCCGACGGGGGGATTGGGTTTGTTTCGCAGGATAGGTCGGGAGGCGTGAAGGGTGAAGCGGGAAGCGACTCCGCCGCCGGCGGGGTTCGTCTGTCCTCGTTCGTAGTGACGCCGTCAGGCGTTATCTTGTCTTCTCGGGATTGGGGATATGCCCTTACGGGCGCACTACAAACCGACTGTCCGCCCTCCGCCTCCGTGCGATTCCCGACGTCGTCCCTCTTCGCGTCGTTTCCGCTGGCCAGGGCCCGTCTGAGCTCCCACATCTTGCCCGGCCCGATCTCAGCGAGAATTCTGTGCTTCTTGAGCTCCGCCATCGTCCGATAGAGGCTCTGCTCGATCCGCCGCTCGTACATCAGCATCCGCTCCAGCACCCGGTCGTCGGCGAAGTCCCGCGCGAGGGCCCGGCCGAGGATCGAATCGCCGTCGGCGTCCTGGCTCTCTCCGGGCGTCTCGGACGAAAGGCGTCCCTCCTGGGCGTAGAGCGAGTCGAACGCCGCCGCCTGGAGCTTCTCGGCGCGCTTGAGCCGCCAGGAGAGACCGACGATCCGCTCGGCCAGCGAGAACTCCACCTCTCCGACCGGCTCCAGCTCGTCCAGCATCCGCTCGCGATAGAACTCGAACTGGCCGGGGTCTTCGCCGGAGACGACGACCGACCGGGCGGTGAGCCCATGCTTGACGGCATTCTGCGAGACAGCGGCCTTCCCCTCGGCGGTGCGGGGCCCGGTGGACTTTTGGGCGTTCAAACGATTGGCGAGAATCTGCGCTTCGCTGGCCATGGCCAACCCTCCGAATCGACAATTTGCTATTTACGTTTCACTACGTTACGCTTCATATGTAGTTGCCTAAATATCATATATGAGCCTCTGTGCAGCGTCCATTGAAAATTTCGGGAAAAAGACACTTTTTTCATTCGGAGGGTGCGGGCAGCGATAACCGCTTATGATTCAATCGCTTGCGCGGTCACGGCGACAGCGGTAGGGTGTGCTCCGCACACCGACTTTCGGAGATTGTCTCACGCAGAGACGCAGAGAAGAGGAGAGCGGAGGGTGTTCTTACACAAAGGCACAAAGCCACGGAGAGAATCCTGTTCGGTCATGAATAGGAATCGCAGCACGCCGGCGTCATGAGATTGATGGCAGATTCCAGGAGAGCACGCCCGAGACGGTCGTGCCAGGGAGATTTTTCGCTTTGGGCCAGCAGCATGGTTCATGAGGCCCCACGCTTTGTTTGGGTGTGCCCTGCACGTCCTTCATGCTGCTGGCAGAAAGCGGAAAATGCCCGGCCGAAGGCCGGAATCCGGATCGGTCCGTCCTTTCCCTTCGCCGTCTTGGGCAATCGTCGGAGCCTGGGGGGGGAATGGTTCGCCGCGGGGGCGCGCAGCTACGGTTATGCCCCCTCTGACCTTCTGACCTCTCGCCTGCCACTTTTCGGGCTCATCCGGTTCTTGCGTACTTCGCTGACTCTTGGGGGCCAGCCCCCAAGCCCCCGGCATTTATCGCTTTGGGCCAGAAGCATGATCGAGACGTTCGGGCTGCCCCTTGCCGACGACAAGTGCCGCTGAGAGTCTGGACTTGCTGCTGTGGAGGGTAGGGCTCTGCTGGCAAGCACCCCGAGCGCCACAGCAGGCCAGTTGCATGGGCGATGCCGTCATCGCGGCGGCATCGCCTCTGGCTCATACCATGCTTCTGGCTCAAAGCGAAAAATGCCAGGTCGGGTTCCCAAACGCGATTCATTGCGTTTGGGGTCCCGGTCCGGGGACAGCGTCCCCGGTCATGAGGAACCGTTCCGGCCGGAAGTACGCCAAAAAACCGGATGAACCACTTTTCGCTTGTTCGCGCCGCCAAGCCGCGCGATAATGTCCCCAGAGAAACGCCCCCGATGAAGCTGTGACGAAGGAGTTGGAATGGCCAGTTGAAGCGCCAATGGGACAAAGCAATTGGGTGTGGTGTCGCCTGGATTACCCGTGGAAGCGACGGGGCAGACGTGGGAGAACGATGAGGATTACGAACAGATATCCTATCCTGCTTGTTGGAGTGATTGGGCTCATATTCCTGTCCCTGTGGACGTTCGTCCTGAAGGACAGGGGTGAAGAACTGTTCAAGCAGCATGTGTTGAGTACTCAGCCACAATCTGTGACTGACATAAGAGTGGACCAAGCGAGACAAATCTTCGGGTATGGCTATGTCTTTCGCTTCAGGATCAGCAAGTCCGATGTCGCTCTGATTGTTGGATCGCGGCCATTCCAACGGGTGGAGAATATAAAGGCTCATCCGGTTTTTGCGTACTTTTGAGTTGAGAAGAGTGGACATGCCGGCTTATCCAAAGGTTTTGCAAGGACTTAGGATAGGAGTCAAGCATGTCCACCAGCTTATTGTACCATGGGTTTGGGATTCGGGGCTAC
>DATIKY010000285.1:0-7090 GCA_035476995.1 Sedimentisphaerales bacterium
AAGAACTACGGTCGCCTCCGTACCCTGGTAGATCGTTGGATTGAACTGTCAACCCAACTGTGTCAGACGAGAATGGAACGGGAAACGGGTTGACTATCCCGCCACGAAGACAGGCCAGAACATGGCACTGTCCAGTTCATAATATAGCCGTGAGGAATCGTGAGTCAGGTTACATCGACGATGCCATCGTGGTCATGGAGGATCTCACGAAGGGAGAGACGGTTCCCTCATACGCCTTTGCCATTCTGTCCGGCTTCTATGCGATGCGCGGGAATGGGACATGGCTAAGTGACTATCTCACGGCTGCTACTAGAGCCGTAGAAATCCTCAAAGCTGAATCCCCGGCATGCACGTGGTATGAACACACCGCAAGAGACTTACTCAAAATGGCTTCAATGACGGGTAGGATGGCAGAGATTGCGGAGATCATCAAAGGTGCCGGACCTGAGACGGCCAACAAGGCCATTGACGGCGACGAGGAATAGCGCGCCGCTTCGCTCTGCGCAATTCCTCGCGCGTCATGGCTGACGTTCGGCGCACTGATTTCTGAGAGGTCGAAATGAACGCACCAGAAGAATCCCAGGCACTCGGCAAAGCCCTTGAAGCCGCAAAAGGCTATGCGGATGCCGTCGTGAAGGGACCTCTTTCTGAGTTCGGTGGCATCCTCTCTGACACCGTCGGATACTGGCGCTTAAAGAATCAGGTCCGCTTGATGCTCAGAGCTAAGCGGTGGTTAGAGGAAAGGGGCGTTAAGCCGGAGAAGCTCCTTCCAGATGTCTTCGTCCCTTTGCTGGACGACGGCGGAAACGTGGAAGATGAAACACTTTCGGATATGTTTGCGTCGCTCCTTGCCGGTCATCTCGATCCGCATGAGCAGGGACAGGTCCATCCCTCCTATACCAAGGTTCTCGTCCAACTCTCCCCCCTCGATGCAAAGCTGATGCTCGCATTCAGAGGTCATGTGTCAGACAAGGTTGCCAGGGAGTCCGGATTGAGAGGGCACGTCTTGACCGCCGACAAGATGGCAGAGGAGATGGGGATACCAAAGCGTGCTACCTATCTCTCGTGCCTCAATCTTGCGCGTCTTGGAATTGTTGAACAACTTGGCTACAGGTCACCCGAGGGTCATCCGGTTCCAGGCTTATTCGAGGATAGCTTGGGGCATCAACTCTATCGAATGTCTGAATATGGCGTCGCTTTCTGCGACGCATGCCAGTATCCGAAGTAGTACGAAAAGCCGGGCAGGGCACCGAACAAGCGACTGGAGGCGGATGTCCTTCAGCCTTCGGCTTCCGGCCAGCGCTCAGACGCGTCGTTGGGCCCGGCACGAAAGGCAAGAAACAGCATGGCCAAAGCCAAGAAGAACGCCGAACGCGAGCATCGTATTGCGATGGAAATCATCGTCGGCGCTAACGGTCCGGAAGAGCAGGCGATGGGGAATGTCAACACGAGATGTTCGTGGAGACACGGTGGGAGAGGAAACGGAGCCTTGCGATTCCTTTGTCTCAAGTGAAACCGACCGGCGAGGCGGACGAGGATACGAGAGAAGCGGTCGCGGACTGGCACTACGGGATCGGCCAGGGGTACACGTTGTGAAGACCATGGGGTTACGCGAGTGGCTATTTGTGGCTCCCCCGGTTCTTGCGCACTTCCCTGTGCCATGGGGGCTCTGCCCCCCGCCCCCCGGCATTTTTCGCTTTGGGCCAATGGCATGAAGCGGTGATCCGTGCCCCGTGACTTGCGATCCGGGCCACCGGCCACGGGTCACCAGCCGCGCGTGCGAAGCACGCCTATCATGCTGCTGGCGCAAAGCGCAGAATGCCAGGGGTCCGGGGACAGAGTCGCCGGTCGTGGGGCGTTGTGCAACGAGAGGAATACGCGAGAACCGGATGAACCCTATTTGTATGCCAGGGCTGCGGCGCCGAAGACTGCGATTGCGCCGCCGAGGAGGGAGCGGCGGGTGGGGCGTTCGCCGTCCAGGATCATGGTGAAGGGGATCACCACCAGCGGCGTGGTGGCCACGATGGACAGCACGACGCCTGTCGGAGCGACGATCAAGGCCCATTGATAGCAGGCTACACCCAGCGCGGGACCACACAGGGCGTTGGCGATCACCCAGGGCCAGGCCCGCCGCCACGGATGGTTCCATCCGGCGGCGGCGTCGGGCTCCTGCGGGGTCGGCGGTTTGCGGAGGCGATGGATGAACAGGACCACCGCCGTCAAGGCCAGGCCGGCCACGATTCGCTGGTAGGCCGCGGTGCCGCCATCGATGTGCTGGTCCGCCTGTGCGGCCAGGTCGGAGGCCTTGCGAGTGAAGACCGCTCCGAGACCTTGCCCGAGGGCCGCGAACGCGCCCATGAGGATTCCCACCCGCCAGACGCGGGGCGTCACCGGCGTTCGCGTGTCCGGCACCAGGGCGGTGAACACGCCCGCCAGGATCGTCGTGCTCCAGAAGATCTGGTGTGCGGTCAGGCGGGTGTCCAGCCAGACCCACTCCACGACCGCTCCGATCGGCGCCGCCAGGCACAGGCACAGGAGCACCGCCAGGCGGGGACCCAGCCGATGATAGGCGCCGTACAGGGCCATGTCGCCCAGGCCGAAGCCGATCAGGCCGCTCAGGAGCAGCCAGGGCAGGCCCGCGCCGGTCAGACCTTGACCCCAGGTGTGGGCCCAGAAGGCAAGAAAGACCGCCGCCAGGGTCAGCCGGCTCAGATTGGCGGTGCCCGCGCCGAGCAGACGGGTGCTGCGTCCGGCGCTGACCGCGGACATCGCCCACAGGATCGAAGTAATGATCGCCGGAATCATCGAGAAACCACCCAGCCTGCCTTTCCAACTGGAGTTCTACAAAACGCACGTCGGGCCTACTTGCAGAACTCCAATCTCCAACGGAAGTCAAAGGGCAACAGCAGACTCGCGACAGGGAGGTTTGTCAATAGGGATCAATGGCCTTGACACCGCGGAGCATATCCCGCTATGATATAAGGGTATCCTCTCGGTCGAGGCACTTTCCGGTGACCGTTGGAGAGAATCTTCCTTTGCGGCTTGGGTTGGAGGTGGCTGATGGCGGCTCGGATTCCGATTCGGTGGTTGGTCGTGCTCTTGACGCTGGCGGTGTTCGGCGGGATTGCCTCCGCCGCGGCGACGAATTGGCAGTCGGCGGGAATGGGCGACTGGTTCCTGGGAACAAACTGGGACGGCGGCATCCCGACCGGCGGGATCACGGCCGCTGTCAACAACGGAGGCGCCGCCCAGGCGGGCGCCGGCTCGGCCCATGCGTTGGCGTTGGAGATCGGCGCGGCGATGGAGAATACGTCGAGCGGCACGGTGACCGCAGCGGGCGGCAGCCTGACGGCGCCCAGCCTCTACATCGGCACAGCGACCGCCACGGGTTCGAACACGGCTTCAGGAACGGGCCTCCTCCAGATGTCCGACACCGATTTCTCCGCGTCCGCCCTCCTGCAAATCGGCGTCACTTCTGCCACGGATAGCGGCAGTGCTGCGGTCTCAACCGGCCAGGCAACACTTGCCGGCGGGACGGGCGCCGTTGGTGGTCTTCAGGTGGGCGTCGCGGTCGGCAGAGGGCAACAAGCCGCGGATGGAATCCTGCGGTTCGAGGATGTTGCGTTCACCGGGACAGGCTCATGGACCATCGGCAACGCGGTCCGGACGGACGGCGGGGGCGGGACCGTGGCGGTGAATCGGGCCGAGGTGGTGATTGATGGCGACGATGCCTCCACGGCCAATCTCACTTCTTTGAGCGTCGGCAGCGCCGCCGCCAACCGTGGCGCCGCCTCGGCCAATGCCTCCTTCTCCTTCACCGGGCAGAGCGTCACCACGGGAAGTCTGTCCGTCGGGACGGTGAGCGCGGGCAGCGAAGGCGGGTCCGCCCAGGTCCACGAAGCCTCGGCGGCCTTCGACGCCGATCTGATCGTGACCGGCAACGCGAGCGTCGGCACAGGCTACTCGGAGAATAGCGCCGGCGTCGAGAACGCAGTCTTGACGATCGCGCCGGGACGTCGGTTGGAAGTGGCTGGAGCGCTCGCGGTCGGCAGCGGCAGCGTCGGTGGGCGCACGGGAACGCTGAGCATTATGAACCCGGCGGTAACCCTGGGCGACGGAGCGGACCTGAGCGTCGGCGGACTGCTCACGATCGGTCAAGTCCATGGCGGCAGCTACCGTTCGGTCTCTGTCGAGGACGCTCACCTGACGCAGGAGGGGGGCTCGGCCGCGCTGAACGGCGGACTGGTGGTCGGCCGGGCGACGATCAGCAATGGCGCCGATGCCTCCGCGTCGGGGCGGCTCTCGCTCGACGGGACGACCGTCACGGCCCATGGAGCGTGGACGATCGGAGAGGCGAGCGTACCCTCGTACAGCGGACCGACGGCCACCGTGACAAGCAAGGGGGAGGTGACGATCACAGGCGATGCGTCTTCCGTTGTCGGTCTGACCTCGTTGGTGGTCGGCAACGCACGATCCGACGACTATCGGGGCACGGTTTCGGTCACCGCAGACCTGGCGTTGTCCGGCGGGACGGCGTCCGTGGGCGGCCTCCAGGTGGGCGCTGCCGCCGCAGGCTCGCGAGCCGTCGCGACCGCGGATGCGATCGCACGGTTCGCGGACATGACGTTTGCCGGCACGGGAGAATGGGCCATCGGCCGTGCGACCAAGGGTGGGTCTGACGGCCCGGTGGGCGCCGCTACGGTCAGTCAAGCCGTCCTGAACATCGAGGGCGACAATGCCTCCACCGCCAATCTCAGCGGCCTGAGCCTCGGTACGGCGAACGCCGGCTACGGGACCGCGCAAATCGGTGATACGCAGTTCTCCTTCGCAGGCCAAAGCGTCACGACGACGGCTCTCTCCCTCGGCACAGCCGCCAGTGGCGAGCATGGAAACGCCTATGTGAACGGGGCCTCGGCGGTCTTTGACGCCGATGTCACTGTGACGGGCAACGCGAGCATCGGCATCGGTTCCACGGGAGGAGAAACGGGCTCCGTCACGATTCAGAACGTCGGCCTGACGGTGGACGCGGGACATGCTTTCAACGTGGGGGGGACCCTGACGGTGGGCAGCGGCGCAGGAAGCCGGCGCGTAAACATCACCGGCCCTGCGGTGACGCTGGGCGAGGGCGTGGACTTCGGCGTGGGCGGGTTGCTCACGATCGGTCAGACCTCCGGCGGCCAGACCAGCAGTTCCAGCGTTAACGGCGCCCATCTGACGCTGGAGGGCGGTTCCACTTCGTTGCGCGGCGGGCTGGCGGTGGGTCTTGCCACGGGCAGCAGTTATGTCGGAGATGGCCGCACGACGTCGCCCAGGTTTTGGCTCGACGAAACGAGCTTCTTGGCTCTCGGCGCCTGGACGATCGGCAAGGCGCTGACGCCCAAGGGTTCTCACAGCGACGCCGTGGTGGACAATGCGGAAGTCCGCATTCTCGGCGACGCCTCATCGAGTGCCGATCTGACGTCGGTGGTCGTGGGACAGGCCCATTCTCAAGGCACCGGTTCGGCTCAGGCCACCGCTTCCCTGACGTATCGCGGCGGGAGCTTCCGCAGCAGTGGCGCAATGGTGGTTGGATCGGCCCAGGCGGAGGATGCGACCGAGCCGGCCCAGGCGACCGGCTCTGCGACGTTCCTCAACACGAACGCCTCCGTGCGGTCGCTGCAAGTCGGCCGCTACACCGGTGTCGGCGAGCAGAACCCCTCCAGCTTCGCGCATGGTTCGCTGACGCTAGCCGACACGATCATGACGGTGGACGAGGACGCCGAGTTCGCCCGCTTGACCGGCGGAGTCGGCTCGGCAACGAGCGAGCTTTCGTTGACGCGGAGTCTGCTGGATATAGAAGGCACTCTGCTGCTCGGGGCCGGCAGCGAGATTCTATTCCACATCGACGGCTATGGAGCGTTCGGTCGGATCGAAGCCGGCGCCGCTTCGCTGGACGGCGGCTTGGCCGTCGCGTTCGAGTTCGGACCGCACAAGCCCGCCTATTGGGACCTCATCACGCTGGAGGCGGGTTCGAGCTTCCTGGGCGACTTCGACAGCACGGACGTCCAGGGCCTGTCCGCGTGGGCCGACTGGTCTCTGGGATTTGCGACGAACGACCTCGGCCGGGCAGTCTATCGTCTGGCCATCACGGGCGTTCCTCCCGCTCCCGTCGGCATTCCCGCTCCCGGGGCGGTCGGTCTTCTGAGCGTCGGCCTGGGAATGCTGCTCCGGCGTCGCCGGTAGACGGAGCGTCAGTCGAAATCTGTGGGCAGGGCCCGGTCGCGGTAGTGCTCGAACATCCTGGCGAGCTGGAAGGGCAGCGTTCGCGAGATGGAGAGTTCCTGGGGGATTTCGTGCTCACCGAAGAATCCCACGCCTGTCGTCTCGTGACTCTCGGTTGGTGCGCCCCCTGTGATCTCGCAGAGGAAAAAGAGCTTGTAGATGTGGAAGGGCATGAAGGGTCTGTGCGGATGCTTGCTGCGGTCCCAGACGGCCGCGAGCTTGAGGACCTTGGCCTCGAAGCCTGACTCCTCCCTGATTTCGCGGACGACCGCTTCGGACGGGGTCTGGCATGGGTCGGTCCAGCCGCCGGGCAGGGTCCACCGGTCGCCGTCGAGCTTCTCGCGGACCAGGAGGATCTTGCCGTCGCGAAACGCCGCGCCGCGGACGTCCACCTTGGGCGTTTCATAGCCCTTCTCCCGCGGGAACAGTTCGAGGACGCTCTTGACCTGGCAGTCGAATCCATCGGCCATCATCTCGGCGGCGATCCGGCGGATGTGCTCGTATCGCTCGATCTCGTACGGGTTGTCGGAATAGGTCAGGCCGTTTTGGGCCAGGGCCGCCAGTTGCTTGGCCCACTTGAGCCAGTTCGGTTCCATGTCGAGAAGCCTCTTGAATCGACGATTCACGATTGTCCGGTTCGTCTGCGTCGAGGTGTCCCATCTGTTACCGCGAACCTCGGCGAAGCCTTACTAGTGTAGTGTTCTATTCTGATGCGACATTAAGCGTATCCCACGCGCGGGCGACCTTGGCGAGAATCTCTTCGGCCTTGGCCGTCCAGACGAACGGCTTGGGGTTGTCGTTGTGCTGTGCTATGTAATCCATGATGGTC
>DATIKY010000286.1:0-2152 GCA_035476995.1 Sedimentisphaerales bacterium
TGTCCTTTCTGCTGAGACCCGCGTGATCAACACGGCCTCCAACGCCGTCAATGACCACCCATTCTCACAGAAAGCTTCTGGGAGTGCCGCACTTTTACTCCGCCCCGCCACCCGCCGCACTTTTGCTCCGCCCTTCACAGAGGGACAGTCCCCTACTAACCACGGGGAGGCAAAACGTCTATCGGGGCATGTGCTCCCACAGGCGAAGGCCCGGGATTTGGCGGAAGTGGGAGTCGAAGGTTGCTACGATCGAGCCGGTCTCTACGGCGTGGGCGGCGATCCATACGTCGTTGAGCGGCAGGGGCGTGCCCGCCCGTTTCAGCGTGTTCTTGATCTCCCCGAAGACCTCTGCGGTCTCCTTCGTCGCGGGGAGAATCTGAACCGTAGGTTGCTTGTGGAATCGTTCGAGCAGTTTCCGGTTGGCGGCTTCTTTCGAGCCTCCTTTGAAGCTGGCATAAAGTTCGCCCAGAACAAACACGGACAGGTAGACAAGGTCCGCGTGGCTCAGGGCATTTGCCACCTCCTCGCTACCTCGCAGAAGCTGGCTGTATGCGCTGGTGTCGAGCAGGATCTTCTTCATTGCCAATCCCGCGGATCGATTTTTCGGAAGTCCTTCGTGTTCCGCTCGAACTCTGCGGCATCAGCCTTGGACCACACGCCGCAGAACTCCGTGAAATCGGCTTTCTGATCGCCGTTGCCGTTGGACTCCAGGCCGAGGGCCTTGCGCAGCAGCATTTTCACTGTCTTATTCATGCTCAGCCCGTGCTCCCTGGCCTTTTCCTCGATCAAGGCTTCCAGCGAATCGTCGAGGCCGTGTATGGTGATCGATTTCATGGCATACCTCACTTCTGAACCATCTAGGCTCATTTATGGTTCATTCTATCGCCGTACGTAAGAGAATACAAGCCCGTTCCCGTACAAGGGATGAAGTATAGGCGCAGAAGCGTTGTCCAGCCCGTGGCTGCAGCGGCAATCCCGACGCATCCACGCATCTACGCTTCCACGCTTCTACTTCTTCCTGACGACCGTCACCGTCGCCGTGATTGTCACTCGCACGCGGACCGTGCCGCTGAAAGACACGATATGCGCTTCTTCGGGGAAGTTGAGCCAGGCGTATTCGCCGAAGAGCTTCACCGCCAGGCGGTCGCGGGAGCGGGCCGCCTCCTCCGGCGTGGGGAAGCTGCCGGCGTAGTGCTGCTTGCCGC
Organism: Sedimentisphaerales bacterium; assembly: GCA_035476995.1. GTDB lineage: Bacteria > Planctomycetota > Phycisphaerae > Sedimentisphaerales > Anaerobacaceae > PLanc-01. Next base: position 1,206 of record DATIKY010000286.1, read on the forward strand.
TTCGCTCGACCAGGCCGTACCACTTGTCGCCCTGCGGATAGACGCCTTTGAAGCCCGAGCGGCCGCCGTGAGGCTTGCTGTTGGCGCGGTTTTGGGCCTGGGTGCAGATCCGCAAGTTGCGACGACGGTTGTTCAGGGTGTTGTCCCGCTTGTGGTCGACGACCATGCCTTGGGGGGCCTTCATGATCTCGCGGTGCATGAGGATCGTGCGGCCTTTCTCGGTCCGGCAGGCGTAGAATTTGCCGCCGAGCTTCTTGACGTGCCACTTGTGCCGGCTGAGCCATTCGAAGTCCCGGCGGTCCACCGTCGCGACCTTGTTCTGCGTCAGCGGGATCAGGGCGGTCTTGCGGTCGGGCGGCTCCGTCGGGTCCGGCCGGACCGGCGGGGCGGACCTGGGCTCGAACGCCGGACAACAGTCGCAGGGGGCGATCATCGTGGGTTCGCCCTGGGCTTCGGGCCGACTGGTGCACACCAACGTGCCGGGGGCCGCGTTCCGCACCGCGAATGCGAACGTGCAATTGACGCAACACCGATCGTTCATCTCGCACCTCTCCTTCGTCGCTCGTCACTTGTCGCTCGGGCCGGGGCGTGACTCGTGGTCCGTGGCTCGCAGGAGGGCGACGCATGCGTCGCCCCTACGAATGCCGGCTCTGTCTCGCGGAAGCCCAACAGTTCTGTATATAGTAAACGATATCTATATGGATGTACAGGTGAAAATGGCCGCTGGGGCGGCTTGTAAGTGCTTATGAGACAAGGGGTAAGGGGAAAGTGCAAAAAACATTCCGCTTTTCTGGATGTCGGGGGAACCTAATACTACAACGCTATGGAAGTCTCCAGTGACATTTGATTGTGTCTTTGAGTTTGATGCCGATGGCGTGTAAACGAGCGATGGTTCGACGACGATGGCTGCGGGCGGCCTTGGCGTTGCGCTGTTGCGTTAACGTCAA
>DATIKY010000287.1:0-22801 GCA_035476995.1 Sedimentisphaerales bacterium
GGTGAAGAACTACGGTCGCCTCCGTACCCTGGTAGATCGTTGGATTGAACTGTCAACCCAACTGTGTCAGACGAGAATGGAACGGGAAACGGGTTGACTATCCCGCCACGAAGACAGGCCAGAACATGGCACTGTCCAGTCCGGAATAACTCCGGAAATAATTCCGGGGACAGATAACAGATAATTCCGGGGACAGCATATTCAATTCCGCACCCAAATGACTATGTAAGGATGACCTGGAATTTCTTTGGAATAGGCAATCCCTCGCATGAGCTTCCGTCCTATATGGCGGTATCGACCGGAGAAGGGGGAGACTTGAAAAGGAAACGCAGAAACCGGGGGCGGGAGAGGATCGCGCGGCGGGTTTTGGTTGGAGGGCAGCAGGATCGATGAACAGAGCCCACCACGGCAGGGATGGAGGCTCGCGCGGAGGCGCAGAGACGCAGAGGGCAAGAGGCCATGCGGTCGGAACGGGAGAGGTTGGGCTTCTCGCAAAGACGCCAAGATCGCCAAGGTCCGAGGATGCCTTCGTTTGGTCTTCTTCGCGGGCTTCGCGGCTTGGCGAGTGAACAGGTTCAGTTGCGGCCGAAGACCGCACTGGGTTCCTCGCTTCTGCGACACCCTGCGCCCCTGCTCGCGATTATCGGGCGGGCGCAGCCGTCTTGTCTTTTGGGGAGGGCTTCACTGGCTTGCCGTACCTCTCACAGAAAAACCGCACGCATTCCGGTGCCATGTCGATGGCCTGTTCGTCGTACGCTCCCGTCTGGGGATTCGGCCAGATCAGCGCGTAGTCGCCCCGAACTTGTCGGAATCGCTCTTGGTTTTTCAATGCCTCAAATACGCCCCCTGGATTGTCCTCCACCAGGAGGGGGCGGAAATCCAACTCATAGATCGAGACGTCCATTTCGTCCTCGAACCACAGACGCAGAATGTAGTCGCCGACGTATTCCGCCTTGAGCAGTCCTTTCTCCTCTCTGTTCTTCCAGAGAGACGGATCATCTGCCACTGCTGTCCATTCTTGCCAGTTCATGTTGTCACCCCACGATCAAAACGGGACGATGATGTCGTGCGTTGTCCCACTGTTCCAGGAGTTCCAGTTCGTGGGCTTCCACCCATGTCTCGATCAGCTTCGCCAACGTCGGCGGCAATTCCTCACCCGGTTTCATCCAGGTTCTTGTTTTGATTTCCATACGATACCCGCCAACATCCCCTTGATATCTCACATGAACATGTGGCGGAGCATGGTCATTGTAGTTCATGAGAACCACCATCGCGCCCCTTTTGAATGGATGCGAAACGGGAGGCATAACACTCAGCTCCTTGATCTTTGCATCGACACGCCTGTTCGACTTCTATCCAGATCCTCTACGCGCCGTCATTTTAGCGATCGACGCTGTGGAAGTCAACCACGCCAGTGGAATGTCGCATCTCGTATGGCTCCCTTGTTTTGTTGGCTTAAGCTCTGCCTTGGGTTTATGATTCTGTCCGCAGGGCGATGCCGGGGGTGTCGCGGGCTGCGGTTTCGGAACGTGGCTGGAAAGGAGTTGATTCGATGAAGAAGTGGATTTGTCTGGTGGCGGTGGGGTGCTTGGTGGCGTTGTTCATGGGGGCGGGGATTTGCGGGGCGGCGGAGAAGTATGAGGCGAAGTGGGATTCGCTCGACAAGCGGCCCACGCCGCAGTGGTGGGTCGATGCCAAGTTTGGGATTTTTATTCATTGGGGCGTGTATGCCGTGCCGGCCTGGTCTGTGCGGGGGCAGTACTCGGAGTGGTACTGGAATCGCATCACGGGCGACAAGGCCAAGAACGGGCCGTGGTGGCAGTATCATGCCGAGACCTACGGCGTGGACTTCCCGTATGCCGGCTTCGCGCCGATGTTCAAAGCGGAACTCTATGACCCCAACCAGTGGGCCGAGACCTTCCGCCGCTCTGGGGCGAAGTACGTCGTGCTGACCTCCAAGCACCACGACGGCTATTGCCTCTGGCCCAGCCAGGAAGCCAACAGAAGCTGGGGCCGGCCGTGGAACTCCGTCGATATCGGGCCCGGGCGCGATTTGCTGGGCGAGTTGACCACCGCCGTCCGCGCTAAGGGCATCCATATGGGCGTCTATTACTCTCTCTATGAGTGGTACAACCCTCTTTGGGTGACCGACCGGGCTCTGTACGTCGACAAGCACATGTTCCCGCAGTTCAAGGACGTGGTGACCCGGTACAAGCCCGAGGTGATCTTCTCCGACGGCGAATGGGACATGCCCAGCACGGATTGGCGCAGCGAAGAGCTGCTCGCGTGGCTGGTCAACGAGTCGCCCGTCAAGGACAGCGTGGTCATCAACGACCGGTGGGGCAAGGACTGCCGGCACAAGCACGGCGGCTACTACACCACCGAGTACACGGCGGGGCTCGCCAGCGGGGCGCATCCCTGGGAAGAGAGCCGGGGCATGGGGCACTCGTACGGGTACAGCCGGACCGAGTCGCTCTCGGATTACCGGTCCGCCCGGGAGATGGTCCTGATGCTGATCGACATCGTCAGCCGGGGCGGCAACCTGCTGCTCGACATCGGCCCGGCCTCCGACGGCACGATCCCGGTCATCATGGAAGAGCGGCTGATCCAGATCGGCGACTGGCTCCGGGTCAACGGCGAGGCCATCTACGGCACTCGCCACTGGAAGAAGGCGATCCAATGGACCGAGGGCCAACAGCCTGGGGTCGATTATGGCAAGGAATACATGACCAAGTACGACATCGCCGAATTGACGGGCAAGCCTACGGGTGACAAGGCCGTTATCGAAGCGTTCTTCACAACAAAGGACGGCAACCTGTACGTCGTCACGCCTCGGTGGCCCGGCGAGAAGCTGGTCGTGAAGGATATTGAGATCTCGGCCAACACCGCTGTAACGATGCTGGGCGTCGCGCAACCTATCCGCTGGGACCGGTCGGGGTCTGACCTGACGATCCGCGTCCCGGCTCTGTCGGTGGACGAGGCGCCTTGCCAGTACGCGTATGTCTTTAAGATCACGGGAGTTAAGTGAGCGTTGTGGCTCTGGGAACCATTCAAGAGTCATGACTGAAACCCGCAGAGGTTTGAAGTGTGAAGTCTGAAGTGGGGAGTCGGAGAGTGTCAATCGACCCGCCAGACTCCGGGCTCGCGCGTCGCTCTATGGCGGCGGCGCCCGCGGGGCAAATTGGCGGCAAATTGGATTGCTTGCGTACCCCCGCCCGGTATAATTGAACACCTTCGAGGTTCCGACGCCCCGGGTTTGGCGGTTGGGGAGTCGGACCACGTTCCGGAGGACGGGCGGATCGTCGTCCGGGCATGATGCGTGCGGAGAAGGTCACGTGCGCCTGAGCGGGGCGGCCGAAATGGCCGGTTCGCAATAAACAGGGGATTGTAAGCGTTCTTCCAGTGAAGAAACGCTTTGGCGGAATGGTGTGCGACGCGCACCCTACAGTCTTATAGGATAAGGAGGTTACGAGATGGCACGACCTGTTACGCTTTTCACCGGTCAATGGGCGGACCTGCCGCTGGAGACCCTGGCCCAGAAAGCCAAGAGCTGGGGGTATGACGGCGTGGAACTGGCCTGCTGGGGCGACCACTTCGAGATCGACAAGGCCCTCAAAGACGACAACTACTGCAAAGCCAAGAGAGATCTGCTCAAGAAGTACGGCCTGCAGGTGTTTGCCATCTCCAACCACCTGGTCGGCCAGTGCATCTGCGACAACATCGACGGCCGGCACAAGGCCATCATTGCCCCGGAGATCTGGGGCGACGGCAAGCCCGAGGGCGTCCGCCAACGCGCGGCCCAGAACATGATCGACGCCGCCAAAGCGGCCAAGAAGCTCGGCGTCGGCGTCGTCAACGGCTTCACCGGCAGCTCGATCTGGCACATGCTGTACTCGTTCCCCCCGGCCTCCAAAGAGATGATCGACGCCGGATTTGCGGATTTCGCCAAGCGGTTCACGCCCATTCTCGACGCCTTCAAAAAGGAAGGGGTCAAGTTCGGCCTGGAAGTTCACCCGACGGAGATCGCGTTCGACATCGCCTCGGCGCAGCGGGCGGTCGATGCCGTCAAAGGCCATGAGTGTTTCGGCTTCAACTATGACCCGAGCCACTTCGGCTATCAGCACGTCGATTACGTGAAATTCATCCGTACGTTCCCCAAGCGGATCTTCCATTGCCATATGAAGGACGTGTGGTGGGGCCATGGGGATGGCACCGTCGGCGTCTTCGGCGGTCATACCGACTTCACCGATCCCCGTCGGTACTGGGACTTCCGCTCCATCGGTCACGGCGATATCAATTTTGAAGAGATCATCGTGGCCCTCAACGACATCGGTTATCAGGGTCCGCTCTCGATCGAGTGGGAAGACGGCCGGATGGATCGCGAGCACGGGGCGGCCGAGGCCGTCCAGGCGATCAAGAAGGCGGACTTCAAGCCTTCGCAAATCGCCTTCGACTCGGCGTTCGAGAAGAAATGACGAGAATCAAAGTGAGGCCTGGGCGTTGCGAAAACGTCCAGGCCTCAGATCTTTGAAGAAGAGGTTGGCCACAGAGGATGGTTGAATGAGACAGACGAACATCAATCGTCGCGGCTTTCTGAAGACGGCTGCGGGCGTCGCCGCGGTGGTGGGCCTGCCGGACATCGTGCCGTCCTCGGTTTTCGGGGCTGCGGCGCCCAGCGAGCGGATCACGCTCGGGTTCATCGGTTGCGGAAAGCAGAGCCAGCATCTGATGCGGTCGCTGCTCGGCGCATCGGGCACGCACGTAGTGGCTGCCTGCGACGTGGACCAACTCAAGCTCGAACGCAGCAGCAAGGGCATCGTCGACAAGCACTACGCCGATAGGAAGGATGGGTCCTATAAGGGCTGTGCGGCCTACCATGATTTCCGCGAGGTGTTGGCCCGACCGGATATCGACGCGGTCATCATCTCGACGCCGGACCACTGGCACGCCGTGAACTCGATCGAAGCCTGCAAGGCCGGCAAGGACGTCTACTGCGAAAAGCCGCTGACGCAAACGATCGCAGAGGCCCGCGCGATGGTCAACGCGGTCCGAAAGTACAACCGCGTCTTCCAGACGGGCAGTATGCAGCGGTCCAGCCGCGAGTTCCGTTTCGCGTGCGAGTTGGTCCGCAACGGCTACATCGGCGACATCCGGCACGTCACCGTCGGCGTGGGCGGTCCGCCGGAGGACAAACCCCTCCCGCCGGAGCCTGTGCCGGAGTATCTCGACTGGGACATGTGGGTCGGGCCCGCCATGTGGCGGCCGTACAACAATGAACTGGCCCCGCACATCAGCTTCGACGGCTTCCCGCACTGGCGTTATCATAGCGACTACGGCGGCGGCGGCATGACCGACTGGGGCGCCCACCATTTCGACATCGCCCAGTGGGGCCTCGGCATGGACGGGACCGGACCGGTCGAGATCATTCCTCCCGACGGCAAAGACACAAAGGTCCTGACCTACAAGTACGCCAACGGCATCCCCATGACGCGCGACAGCGCCAACGGCGTGCTCTTCGAAGGCACGACGGGCAAGGTCGAGGTCAATCGCGGTTATCTGAAGACCTGGCCGGAGACCCTCAAGGACCAGACCCTCGGGCCCGATAAGATCCGTCTGTACGACAGCAGGAACCATTTCACCGACTGGCTCGACGCGATCCGCAAGCGGTCCAAGCCGATCTGCGACATCGAGATCGGCGCCAGCTCGGTGATCGTCTGCCACCTGGGCAACATCGCGTACAAGCTGCAAAGGCCGCTCAAGTGGGACCCGCAGCGCGAGATCTTCCTGGGCGACGACGAAGCCAACCGTCTGCTGTCCCGGCCGTACCGCAGCCCGTGGCAGCTGTAAGAGTGAAGAGCATTTTCTGCCACAGAGAGCACAGAGAGAAGAATGAAGGCGAGAACTGAAGAAGGTGGGAAAGAAACCGCCGGGCAGTGTGATGACCGCCGGTATTCTTACGTTTTTGCTGTCTTCCCTTCTCTGTTCTCTGTGACCTCTGTGCCCTCTGTGGCCTGTTTATCTTGAAGCTGGAGAACGGCAAATGAACAGCATCATCCAATCACGTCGTCGGTTTCTGCGGAATGTCGCGGGGGTCTCGGCGGGCGTTGCGGGTTTTCCGCACGTCGTTCCCTCGACGGTGTTCGGGGCTGCCGCGCCGAGCGAGCGGATCACCATCGGCTGCATCGGCGTCGGCAGTATGGGCTCGGGGAACATGAACTCGTTCCTCGACAAGGACAAGATAGCCCAGGTCGTCGCCGTCTGCGACGTGGACAAGAACAACCTGAACCGTGCCAAAGAGGCCGTCAACAAGAAGTACGGCAACTCCGACTGCGCCACCTACAAGGATTTCCGCGAGGTGATCGCGCGGACCGACATCGACGCGCTGTCCCTGGCCCTTCCCGATCACTGGCATTCGATCCCGGTGGTCCTGGGAGCGATGGCCGGCAAGGACATGTACGGCGAGAAGCCTCTGGCCCGCACGATCCACGAGGCCAAGGTGATGCGGGACACGATGAACCGCTATGGCCGGATCTGGCAGACCGGGAGCTGGCAGCGGTCCGTGGGCAACTTCCACCACGGCGCCGAGCTGGTTCGCAACGGTCGGATCGGCAAGGTCACCCGCGTGGAAGTGGGTCTGCCGACCGGAAACCCCGTGGGCAACAGGGAGGTGCAGCCGGTTCCGGAGCATTTGGACTGGGACTTCTGGTTGGGGCCGGCCCCTTGGACGCCATACCGCGGCGTGTCCCACTGGGATTGGCGTTGGATCATGGATTATTCCGGCGGTCAGCTCACCGACTGGGCGGGGCACCACATCGACATCGCCCACTGGGGCCTGGGATTCGACGAAACCGGCCCGGTCGAGATCGAGGGCCGGGGCGTGTATCCCAAGGACGGGATCTTCAACGTCCCGACGGAATACAGGTTCACCTGCAAGTACGCCAATGGCGTTGAAATGGTCGTCGCCAACGATAAGCAGGTCCCCAGGGGCATGGGGACTGTCTGGTACGGCGAGAAGGGCTGGGTCCACGTGGACCGCGGCCGGCAGGCGACCGAGCCGGCGAATCTGTGGAATGAGGTGATCGGGCCCAACGAGAACCGCTTGTACGAGAGCCGGGACCACCATCAGAACTTCCTCGATTGTGTGAAGTCCCGCAAGAAGACGATCACGCCCATCGAGACGGCCTGCCGTTCGATCACCGTGGGTCTGCTGGGCGAAATCGCGATGTTGCTGGAACGCAAGCTCCAGTGGGACCCGCAGAAAGAGGAATTTGTCAACGATCCCGAGGCCAATCGGCTGCTGTCCCGGCCGATGCGGGCCCCGTGGCATCTGTAGAAGTAGTCTGAAGTCTGAAGTGTGAAGTTTGAAGTGAGTTGTGCAAGGACTCGGTCGTTCCGACTTCAAACTTGAAACTTCGCACTTTCGCTTGTCTTCATGAGGAGAAAGGACCGAACATGACTAGATCGAGAGTTGTCGCCGCAATGCTGCTTGCCGGGTTCTGCCTGTCTGCCGTGTCGCGGGCCGAGTCGCCGAAGGAACTGCGTCAGTTGAAGGACGAGGAGATCGCCAAGATCAAGGAGGCCATGCCCTCCAAGGCGGTCGCGGAGCCCAAACAGCCTCGCAAGATGCTGGTCTTCTGGCGATGCGAGACCTTTTTCCACACGGTCATCCCGGTGGCGAACGAAGCCCTCAAGATCATGGGTGAAAAGACCGGAGCGTTCCAGGTGACGGTGGTGACCGACGATTACGCCGTGTTCAACAAGGAAACGCTCAAGCAGTTCGACGCGATCTGCCTGAACAACACGACGAGCCTGAAGTTCGACCCCAAGACCACGCCGGAGCGATGCCAGGCCTTGATGGACTTCATCAAGGGCGGCAAAGGCCTGGTCGGCATCCACGCCGCGGCCGACAACTTCTACCAGTGGCCCGAAGCCATGGAGATGATGGGCAACAAGTTTACCGGACACCCCTGGAATGCCCCCGGCACCTGGGCCTTCAAGATCGACGTCCCCGACCATCCGCTGATGGTCCCGTTCAAGGGTCAGGGTTTCAAGCTCAGCGACGAGATCTACCGCACGGAGCCGCCTTTGTACTCCCGCGACAAGATGCTGGTTCTGATGAGTCTGGACACCAGCGATCCGACGACCCGCAACGTCCGCGATTGGAAGCCGACCGACGCGGACACCGGCATCACCTGGATCAAAGAAGTGGGCAAGGGCCGGCTGTTCTACTGCTCGTTCGGACACAACGACGCGATCTTCATGAACCCTGTAATTCTCGAGCATTACCTCCGCGGCATCCAGTTCGCGATGGGCGACTTCCCGGTCCCGACCAAACCCCTGGGTGCGGGCCAGGCGCAGGCCCCGGCCGGCGATCCCATCGTCGAGAAGGTCAAGGCCTACGATTTCGGTCAGAGCCGCGAGGCGCTGACCGCGATCAGCGACGACATTCGCAAGTCTTACGGGAAACCCGAGGAACTGAAGAAGTTCGAAGCCTCATTGATCGAGGTCCTCAAATCGGATGCCAAGTACGCCGGCAAACAGTACGCCTGCCGCGAGCTGAGCATCATCGGGACCGAGCAGTCGGTGCCTGTGCTGGCGAGCATGCTGCCGAGCGAAGAGCACTCGGACATGGCCCGCTACGCGCTGGAACGCATCCCGGGCGAAGCGGCGAGCAAGGCTCTGCTCGCCGCGCTGCCTGCGGCCCAGGGCAAGGTCAAGATCGGCGTCATCAACAGCCTGGGCGAGCGAGCCTGCCGGGCCGCGGTGGCGGAGATTGCCAAGTCCGCGGGAAGCTCGGATCTGCAGTTGGCCGGCGCCGCGATCAGCGCGCTGGGCAAGATCGGCGGGCCCGAGGCCGTCACGGCCCTGGACGCCGCGATGAAGAGCGTGCCGGATGGGCAGAAGATGCTGGTCTACGACGCGTATCTGAAGATCGCGGACAAGATGGTTGCCGAAGGCGACAAGCTCGGCGCCAGCAAGATCTATATCAGCCTGAACAAAGAAGGCGTGCCGTCCCTGGTTCGTACGGCGGCCCTCAAGGGCATCGCCGGCAGCCGCGGCGGCAACAGGTAGTCATTCGCAGATATGACCGGTGTCGCGGGCCATTCTCTCGGTCGCGGGAATGGCCCGCAGTCCGCACGGGCGTCGCGAGGTTGGCCCCGCCCAATGTGCAACGGCATACAGGAGTCTGTGTATTGAATAGGATGACGGAAATGATGCGGCAGTCCAAACGATTTCGTGAGTTGCTGTTTCTGACGATTGCTCTCGCTCTGGTGGGCGCGTCCGTCTCGGCGGTTTCGGCCGACGAGGCGGACCAGGAGATCATCAAGATGGTGATCGACGCCCTCAAGAGTCCCGACCCCGAGATGCAGACGGGGGCCATCGCCATCGTGCGGGAGATCCCGGGACCCGAAGTGACCAAGGCGCTGGCGCAGGAGTTGCCGAACCTGGGAGCGACCGCGCAGGTGCAGTTGATTTCGGCCCTGGCCGACCGCGGGGACGCCCTGGCCCTTTCGGCGGTGATCGAAGCGGGCAAGTCGCAGGACGAATCCGTTCGCATTGCGTCGCTCAAAGCCATCGGGCAGTTGGGCAACGCATCGAGCGTCACTGTGCTGGCCGATCGGGCAGCGACGAGCAAAGGCGCTGAGCAGAAGGCCGCCCGCGAGAGTCTGTATCGGCTTCGTAGTACGGAGGTCGACGCCGCGATTCTCCAGAGTCTTGCCTCGGCCAAGGCGGATGTGAAGGCCGAGCTGGTCACCGCGATCGGCGAACGCAACATCGCCAACTCCGTCGAACTGCTGCTCAAGGCCGCCGGCGACGAAGACCGCAAAGTTCGCGTCGAGTCCCTCAAGGTCCTCAAGATCGTGGGCAAGCCCGATGATTTGCCTGCGATGGTGAACCTGCTGCTGGAGATCAAGGGGGAAGCCGACCGCACCGAAGCGGAGAAGACGATTGCGGTCGTGGCGCACAAGATCGAGGACAAGACCCGCCAGGCCGCCGCGGCGCTGGCGGTGCTGCCGAACGTGAAGGACACTCCCAATCGCGCGTCGCTGCTGCGCGTGCTCGGCCGCATCGGCGACAGCAGCGCGCTGCCGACCCTGCGGGCCGCGCTGGGCAATCGGGAGCCCGAGATCCAGGACGCCACGATCCGCGCCCTGTCCGACTGGCCGACGTCCGAGCCGGTGCCCGATCTGCTCAAGGTGGCCCAGACCGCCGAGAACGCCCGATACAAGGTCCTTGCGCTTCGCGGACTGGTGAGGCTGCTGGGCCTGGAGAGCGGTCGTTCCGCCGAGGAGACGATCGATCTGTACAAGAAGGCGATGGACCTGGCCGGCGACGCGCAGGAGAAGAAGCGCGTGCTTTCCGGCCTGGCCTCGGCCCGCTCGGTGGCGGCGCTGAATATGGTCGCCGCGTATCTGGACGACCTGGCCCTGTACCAGGAGGCCGAGTCGGCCGTGGTGCAGATCGCCCAGGGGACCTACGGCGCCGACCCGCAGCGCACGAAGGAAGTGCTCGCCAAGGTGATTCAGGTCACCAAGCAGGACGCCGTCCGTCAGCAGGCGCAGAACCTGATCGGAATGCTCGAACGGTTCGACGACTATATCGTCGTCTGGCAGGTCAGCGGTCCCTATACGAAGGACGTGACGGCGGCCGAACTGTTCGACACCGCGTTCGCGCCGGAGCAGGAAGGGCAGGAGGCCCAGTGGCGTCCGATGCCCGTGGGAACGACTCCCGACCAACCCTGGCTGATCGAGCCCGAGAAGGTTGAGGAACTCAAAGGCGATAACCGCGTCGCGTACTTGCGGACGAAGATCGTGTCGCCCAAGGAGCAGAAGGCCAAGTTGGAGCTCGGCAGCGACGACGGCGTCAAGGTCTGGATCAACGGCCAACTCGTCCATGCCAACAACGCGGGCCGACCCGTTACGCTGGGCGAAGACAAGGTGGACGTGACGCTCAAAGAAGGCGTCAACGCGGTGCTCGTGAAATTGGCGCAGGAAGGCGGCCAATGGGCCATGGCCCTGCGGCTTCGCACCCCCGACGGCGGCAGGATCGAAGGCCTGAAGGTAGAACCCTGATCGAAAGAGAATCGGAGTGATGGTCATGAGAAGCAGTCTTGAGGCTCGAATCCGCACGCGAAGTCTGGTTCCGGTAATCGTCTGCGTCGCGCGGCTGTTGTGTCCGGCTGCGGTGCGGGCGGCCGACGCGGACCCCCTCATGGGGGATTACCAGGGCCAGTGGGAAGTCACCGACGGGTATGATTCCGGCCCGATCGTAGCCCATGTGATCGCCTTGGGCGACGGTCAGTATCGGGTGAGATTCCTCGAAGGGTTTGCAGTCACGATGAGGCCATACGCGGTCATCGACGGGCAGGCCCAGGGCGGCAAGGTGAAGCTCGCCGGCCGGCTCGATTCCGACAGCACGCCCATCGACGGCGTGATCGAAGCGACGCTCGAACAGGACAAACTCACCGGCCGATTCGAGGGCGCAACTGGCGGCGGGGAACAGGTCAAAGGCACATTCGCGATGGAGAAGACCGTTCGCAAGTCGCCCACGCTGGGGGCCAAGCCGCCGGCCGGCGCGATCGTCCTGTTCGAGGGCACGGATTTCGACAGGTGGACCAGCTTCGGCGCGGTCAAAGGCGCGGTCAATCTGATCGAAGCGGTCGGCAACAACCAGGACGCGGTCGCGTATCTGCGGGCGAGGATCTGGTCGCCTCAGGCCCAAAAGGCCACGTTGCTGCTCGGCACCGACGATGGCGTCAAAGCCTGGCTCAACGGCAAGCAGATTCACGCCAACAACGCCGCCCGTGGCGTCGCGGTGGATCAGGACAAGGTCCCGGTCTCGCTGCAGCAGGGCGTCAACGAGCTGATGCTGAAGGTCACCAACGGCGGCGGCGACTGGGGCGCGATCGCCCGGTTCGGGGGCGAGGGCGGGCCGCTGCGGAATCTCAGCGAGATCTCGCCGAAGTTCGCTTCCGAGCAGGGTTCCAATGAGTATTTGCGGCAGAACAACGGCTTCCTCACCCAGTGGCAGGTGGCCGGGCCGTACCAGGAAGCGGGCAAGGGACCCGACGCGCTCTTCGATGTGGCGTTCGCCCCTGAGAAGGCCTCCGATTCCGACGTGAAGTGGAAATGGATCAGCGTCCATGATCCTGACGGCGACAAGGTCAAGTGGGCTCTCGTCGACGGCGCGATGGAGGTCCGCAGAGGCAACATCGTGACGAAGGACAAATTCAAAGACTTCAAGCTGCACATCGAGTTCCGCACGCCCTTTATGCCGGCCGCTCGCGGCCAGGGTCGCGGCAACAGCGGCGTATACCTCCAGGGCCGCTACGAGATCCAGGTGCTGGACAGTTACGGCCTGGAAGGCCGGGACAACGAGTGCGGCGGCATCTACCAGGTCGGCGCCCCTATGGTGAACATGTGCCTGCCGCCGTTGCAGTGGCAGACCTACGACATCATGTTCCAGGCCCCGCGATTCGACGCGAGCGGCAACAAGACCGCCGACGCGGTCGTCACGGTCGTCCACAACGGCGTCACGATTCACGACCGCCGCAAGCTCCCTGGCCCGACCGGCGGCGCGATCGACGGCAACGTCGCCGAGCCCGGCGGCATCTACCTGCAGGACCACGGCAACCCCGTGCGGTTCCGCAACATATGGCTCGTGGAGACCCATTGAGATCTCGAGTTCCGGAAGACGGACAACAGGCATAGTCTTTTTTGAGGATCCAAGGACATGGAAAAGAAGAACCAAGCACAAGGGCGGGACGGCGCGCTGTCTCGTCGTGATTTCGTGGGCGCGGCCGCGGCGGTCGCCGCATTCACGGTCGTGCCCCGACACGTCCTGGGCGGCCAGGGCAACACGGCCCCCAGCGCCAAAGTCAACGTCGCGGCCATCGGCGCCGGCGGCATGGGTTCGGGCAACACCGACGCCTGCGCCGGCGCGGGCGCCAACATCGTAGCCCTGTGCGACGTGGATTTGGAGAGAGCGGCCGGGCAGTTCAAGAAGTACCCCAACGCCAAGCAGTACAAGGATTTCCGCAAGATGCTCGACGAACAGAAGGACATCGACGCGGTGATCGTGGCGACGCCCGACCACATGCATGCGATCGCCTCGGTCGCAGCGATGAGGCGGGGCAAGCACGTGTATTGCCAGAAGCCGCTGACGCGTCTGGTGTCGGAGGCTCGCGCGATGACCGAGGCCGCCCGCAAGTTCAAGGTCGTCACTCAGATGGGCAACCAGGGCCACTCGGGCGACGGCGTCCGCGACATCTGCGAGTGGATCTGGGCCGGCGTGATCGGCGAGGTGAAAGAGGTTCACGCCTGGACGAACCGTCCGGTCTGGCCGCAGGGCATCAATCGGCCAGGCGAAGTCCATGAGGTCCCCGGCACGCTCGACTGGAACCTGTGGCTGGGTCCCGCTCCCGAGCGTCCGTTCAACAGGATCTATCTGCCGTTCAACTGGCGCGGCTGGTGGGATTTCGGCGGCGGCGCGCTGGCCGACATGGCCTGCCACGTGCTGGACCCGGTGTTCTGGGCGCTCAAGCTCAAGTACCCGGTCAGCGTCGAGGCGAGTTGCACGCCGGTCAACAACGAGACGTTCCCGCAGGGGTCGATCGTCCACTACGAGTATCCCGCGCGCGAAGGCATGCCCGCCGTGCAGGTCCACTGGTACGACGGCGGCCTCAAGCCGCAGCGTCCGGAAGCGCTGGAAGTCGGCCGGCCGCTGGATCAGGCTTCGAGCAACGTGCTGTTCATCGGCAGCAAGGGCGTTCTCCGCTGCGGCGAGTACGGCGACAATCCTCAGCTCGTGCCCTACGAGCGGCACCGGGAGTTCGTGAAGAACAAGCCCCCGCAGACGCTCAAGCGGATCCGGACCAGCCACGAGGGCAACTGGCTGGAGGCCATTCAGACGGGCGGCCAGGCCACGTCGCACTTCGACTACGCCGGACCCTTCACGGAGATGGTCACGATGGGCAATCTCGCCATCCGGCCCGAAAACGTCGGCAAGAAGCTCCTCTGGGACGGCGAGAAGATGCGCGTCACCAACGACGAGAAGGCCAACGAGTACGTGCAGATGCACTATCGCGACGGCTGGTCGCTGGACATGTAAACGATACTCTCGATGCGGAGGCGTCGCGCCTGCGCGGATGCAGACGCGACGCCCGGCTTTGTTCAGGACGACAACTCACAATAGAGAGGCAGATCGATTATGACAACAGCCAAGAAGCCGGGCAATTCAGCCTTGTCACGGCGGGATTTCGTCGGCGCGACGAGAACATGAAGGTCACCAACGACGAACAGGCGAACGCCTTTGGGCGGTCGCGGTTCCGCGAGGGATAGTCTCTGTAATCAGAGAATTTCACGGTTAAGGAGTAAAGGAGCCAAGCTCATGGCAAGCATCTCACGTCGTCAATTCATCAGGGGCGTCGCCGCCGCAGGAGCTGCGAGCGTCGCGTTCCCGAACGTCATCCGGGCCCAGGGCCTCAATGAGAAGCTCCAGGTCGGATTCATCGCGGTCGGCGGCCGCGCGGGCTCTCATACGGAAGCCTCGCACAAGGCCGGCCTGCAGTGCGTCGCCTTCGCCGAGGTGGACAAGACCCGGTGGAATGGTGTTCACGGCAAAGCTGGCTGGGAGCAGGCCAAGGGTTACACCGACTGGCGGAAGGTGTTCCAGAACCACGCGAAGGAGCTCGACGTGGTCTTCGTGTCCACGCCGGACCACACCCATTTTGCTCCGACAATGACCGCTGTCTCGATGGGCATCCACTGCTACACCGAGAAGCCGCTGACCTGGTCGGTCCGCGAGGCGCAGTTGCTGACGGCCGCCTATGCCAAGAATCCCAAGGTCGTCACGCAGCAGGGCAATCAGGGCCACGCCGGCAACGGATGGCGACTCGCTTACGAGTATATCAAGGCCGGCGCCGTCGGCGACGTCAAGGAGTTCCACACCTGGACGAATCGTCCGATCTGGCCGCAGGGCGGCGACCGTCCGGAAGGGTCGGACCCGGTCCCCGACACACTGGACTGGGACGCCTGGCTCGGACCGGCTCCGACGCGCCCGTACAAGGGCAACAGGGCCTACCACGACTTCAACTGGCGCGGCATAGTCGATTTCGGCTCCGGCGCGCTGGGCGACATGGCCTGCCACACTACCGACGGGATCTACTCGATCATGAATCCCGGTTACGCCGCGACAGCCGAGCCGTTCATCATGACCGGTCCTGTCAAGGATCAGTGGCCCGCGGGCATGGTGGTCAAGAGCACCTACCGAGCCAAGGACGGCCGCCCCGGGTTCAAGACCTTCTGGTACGAGGGCAAGGACGGAAACAGTCGGCCCTTCATGCCGGACACGCCGGAGGAACTCGAGGCCGACGGCCGTCAACTGCCGAGAACCGGCAACCTGATCATCGGCAGCAAGGGCAAGATGCTGGTCAACGGCGACTACTGGGAAACCCCGCTGATTATCCCCGAAGCGCGACGCAAGGAGTTCGGGCGTCCGCCGCAACTGCTCGAACGTTCCCCGGGCCATCACGAGGAATTCTTCATGGCCTGCAAGGGCGAGAAGCCGCGGGAGTTCAGCCAGTCCAACTTCAGCTACTCCGGTCCGATGACCGCCAATATCCAGCTCGGCAATCTCTGCGCCCGCGCCGGCAAGAAGCTCGAGCTCAACGAGGCCGGCGAGATCACCAGCGATCCGAAGATCAACGACCTGGCCTGGCGCGAGCCGCGAGAAGGCTGGGGTCCGCTGGAGATGAAGGTCTAACCGACCTTGCCCCACGGAGTATTCGATCAGTTCCCGGGCCGTTTTCGACGACGGCCCGGGAACTGAATGGTTCATAAGGATTGCCAAGCGACAATGAGGTGAATCCCATGAGAGGATCAGGCGAAACGATCGAACGGAACAGGGGTCTGTCGCGCCGGGAGTTGATGGGAATCGCGACCGCGGCGGCGGCCTTCACGTTTGTTCCCAAACACGTCCTGGGCGGAGTTGGGCAGGATTCTGCCAACAACAGGCTCAATATCGCGGGGATCGGCGTCGGCGGCCAGGGCGGCGGCAACATGAACGCTCTGAGCAGCGAGAACGTCGTCGCCCTGTGCGATGTGGACGAAAAGCGTGCGGCCGGGACGTTCAACAAATTCCCGAACGCGCGAAAGTACAAAGACTTTCGCCAGATGCTCGACAAGGAACACAAGAACATCGACGCGGTGATGATCGCCACGCCGGATCATTGCCATGCCCCGGCGGCGATCATGGCCATGAAGATGGGCAAGCACGTCTACTGCGAAAAGCCCATGGCCCACACGATCTTTGAAGCCCGCCGGATGACGGAAATCGCCAGGGAGATGAAGGTCGTCACGCAGATGGGCCAGGGTGGCCACGCCGGCGAAGGGCTTCGCCTGACCTACGAGTTCATCCAAGACGGCGCGATCGGCCCGGTCCGCGAGGTGCACGTCTGGAGCGACCGGCCCGGGACGCCGGAGCGACCGTGGTGGCCACAGGGCATCGAGCGGCCCACGGAGGTCGTCCCGGTTCCTGACGGGCTCGATTGGGATTTGTGGCTCGGTCCCGCCCGGTGGCGTCCTTATGCCAAGTTCCCCAATGGCCGGGGTGGTGAAGCTACGTACTGCCCCTTCAACTGGCGCGGCTGGTGGGATTTCGGCTGCGGGGCCATGGGCGACATGGCGGTGCACAACGCCGATCCGGCGTTCTTCTGCCTCGATCTCGACGCCCCGACGGCGGTCGAGGCCGAGACCAGCGGGTCCAACGACGAGACCCTGCCGAAGTGGTCGATCATCACCTATGAATTTCCGGCCAAAGGGAATCGGCCCGCGGTCAAGATGGTCTGGTACGACGGCGCCAAGATGCCCCCGCGTCCGGTGGAACTCGAAGAGGGCCGCAAGCTCGAGGACAACGGCATCCTGTTCGTCGGCGACAAGGGCAAGATGGTCTGCGGCGGCTGGTCCGGTCCGCCGAGATTGATCCCGGAATCGAAGATGAAAGAATACAAGAAGCCCGAGAAGACGTTGCCTCGCTCGCCCGGTCACCACAAAGAGTGGATCGATGCCTGCAAGGCGGGAAAACCGGAAATGGCGATGGCGGGATTCTGGTACTCGGGCCCGTTTACCGAGTCGTTGCTGGTCGGCAATCTGGCCGTGCGGCTGGGCCGACGGGTCGAGTGGGACAGCAAGACGATGCGCTCGCCGAATTGTCCGGAGGCCGACAACTACATCACCAAGTTCTACCGAGCTGGGTTTGATTTGGGTTCGTAACGGATTGCTGAATTGACCGGTGGGGCCCGTGCGAATCCGCGCGGCCCCGACGTCCTTGCCGCATTTTGCGGCGGGAAGGAGTCAGATGAACAGGCGTACGTTCCTCGGAGACGCCGCAGGGGCGGTGGCGTTCACGGTCGTCCCTGGCCATGTCCTGGCCGGCTCCGGGCAGATGGCCCCCAGTGAGAAGCTCAACATCGCGGGCATCGGCGTGGGAGGGCAGGGGGCCGGCAACATCGCCAACGTGGCAAGCGAGAACATCGTGGCTTTGTGCGACGTGGACCGGCGGCACGCGGCCGAGACTTTCAACCGGCACCCGAACACCAGACAGTACGCTGACTTTCGGGTGATGCTTGAGAAGGAAGCGAAGAACATCGACGCCGTCGTGGTCGCGACGCCCGACCACACGCATGCGGTCGCGTCCATGATGGCGGTCAAGATGGGCAAGCATGTCTATTGCGAGAAGCCCCTGACGTATTCGATGCACGAAGCCCGCGAGTTGGCCAAGGCGGCGCGCGAGGCCAAGGTCGCCACGCAGATGGGCAACCAGGGCCACTCGGGCGAGGGCATCCGCCTGATCTGCGAGTGGATCTGGGACGGCGCGATCGGCACGGTTCGCCAAGTGCACGCATGGACCACGCATGCAGTGTGGCCGCAGGGGATGCATCGCCCGAAAGAGATGCCGGCCGTTCCGGAGGGGCTCGACTGGGACCTCTGGCTGGGTCCGGCGCCGCATCGGCCCTATCATCCGGCCTACGCGCCGACGCTGTGGCGCGGCTGGTGGGATTTCGGCACGGGCGGGCTGGGCGACATGGGCTGCCACAACCTGGACCCGGTGTTCTGGGCTCTGAAGCTCGGGGCCCCGACCGGCGTGGAGGCCAGTTGTTCGATCTATGTGCCCACGGTCACCTGGGACAAGCCCTTCAACACCGAGAGCTATCCGCAGGCGTCGATCGTACGATACGAGTTTCCCGAACGAGAGGGAATGCCGCCTCTGGAGTTGACGTGGTACGACGGCGGTCTGATGCCGCGTCGGCCTCCTGAACTCGAACCGGGTCGGCAACTCGGCGACAAGCTCGGCGGCGTGATTTTCGTCGGCGACAAGGGCAAGCTCGTCTGCGGCAGCTATGGCAACAGCCCTCGTCTGATCCCGGAATCGCGGATGAAGGACTACAAACGTCCGAACCCGAGCATCGCGCGATCCGTGGGCCATCACAAAGAGTGGATCGAAGCCTGCAAGGGCGGCAGGCCCGCGGGCTCGAACTTCGATTACGCGGGTCCCCTGACCGAGATGATCCTGCTGGGCAACATCGCGGTGCGGATGAGTTTGAAGACCCAGGAGAAGGGGCTTCGACTGGCCTACGACGGGCCCAGCATGCGAATCACGAATCTGCCTGAGGCCAACGAGCACCTCCACCGGCAGTATCGGGAGGGGTGGAGCCTGTAGGAATTGATTATTGATGGATGATTGCTGATTGTGTCCGATGGTCCGTCATCGAGTCCGGATGGCAGCGACAAGCGACGCTTGTCGATGGCGATGAATGAAGGGGATAGAGATGAACGCTGAGAACACACAAGGAAAAGGACGGTTGTCACGACGGGATTTCGTAGGGACAGCGGCCGCGGTTGCGGCGTTCACCGTTGTGCCTCGACACGTTCTGGGGGGCGCGGGGAACCCCGCGCCCAGCGACAAGCTCAACATCGCCGGCATCGGGGTCGGGGGGCGCGGCGAAGGGGACCTGGACGAGTGTCGCAGCGAGAACGTCGTCGCTCTGTGCGATGTCGATGAAGCCTATGCCGGCAGAGTCTTCAAGAAGTACCCGAACGCCAGGAAGTGGACGGATTTCCGCGAGATGTTCGACAAGCAGAAGGACATCGACGCGGTGATCATCGCGACGCCGGACCATCTGCACGCGGTCATGGCCATGGCCGCGATCAAGCGCGGCAAGCATGTCTATTGCGAGAAACCGCTGACTCACTGCATCTGGGAGGCCCGCCAACTGACACTTGCAGCCCGCGAGGCGAAGGTCGCGACGCAGCTCGGCAACCAGGGCCAGGCCACCGAAGGCAATCGACTGGTCTCGGAGATCCTCTGGGACAACGCGATCGGTCCGGTCCGCGAGGTCCATGCCTGGTGCAACAGGCCTATCTCACCCCGCGGCGTCGGCCGGCCACAGGACGCGCCGGAAGTGCCCAAGACGCTGAATTGGGACTTGTGGCTGGGACCCGCGAAGCATCGCCCCTATCATCCGGCCTATACCCCGTTCAGTTGGCGGGGTTGGTGGGATTTCGGCACCGGCGTCCTCGGCGACATCGGCTGTCATCAGCTAGACCCGGTCTTCCGGGCTTTGAAGCTGGGCTATCCGCTGTCGGTCGAAGCCTGCTCCAGCAATATGGATGAACCGGCCGCGGTGAAGGAGGAAACCGCTCCCAAGTCGTCGATCGTTCGGTTCGAGTTCCCCGAGCGGGAGGGGATGCCGCCCTTGAAACTGACCTGGTACGACGGCGGTCTGATGCCCGCGAGGCCCCCGGAATTGGAGGAAGGACGCAAGTTCGGCGAGGCCGACGACAATCTGTTCATCGGCGACAAGGGCAAGATGCTGGGCTATCGGCTGATCCCCGAGGCCCGGATGAAGGAGTACGGCAGGCCGCCGCAGAAGATCGAACGCTCGCCTGGCCATCACAAGGAGTGGCTCGACGCCTGCAAGGGCGGTAAACCCGCGAGGGCTAGTTTCGACTGGGCCGGACCCCTCACCGAGGCGGTCCTGCTGGGCAACGTCGCCCTGAAAATGGAGAGACAGCTCTACGAGAAGGGCCTCAAGCTCCGCTACGACGGCCCGAACATGCAGGTGACCAACCTGCCCGAGGCCAACAAGTACATCCGCGACGAGTACCGCGAAGGGTGGAGCCTTCGACATTGATGATGGATGATTGTTGATTGAAGAGGGTTTGCTGGTTCCTGTGAAATCATCAATCATCCATCATCCATAATCAGTTTGAGAGTAACGAATGCGTCCATGGCGCAATGATTGAATCAGGAGTAGTGCCGTGAAACAGCAGAAGATGACACGACGTGGGTTCATGGGTACGGCGGCGGCCGGGGTGGCGGCCTTTACGGTGGTTCCCCGCCATGTGGTGGCCGGATCGGGCGACGCGGCTCCCAGCGAAAAGGTCAACATCGCCGGGGTCGGCATCGGCGGCCAGGGCGGGCACGACATCAACCAGCTCGCCAGCCAGAACATCGTGGCCCTGTGCGACGTGGACTGGCGGCAGGCCAGGGGGATGTTCGACTGCTATCCTAATGCCAAGCGTTACAAGGACTTCCGCGAGATGCTCGACAAGGAGGACAAGAACATCGACGGAGTCGTGGTCGGGACGCCGGACCATATGCATGCGATCGTGTCCATGGCCGCGATCAAGCGGGGCAAGCACGTCTACTGCGAGAAACCGCTGACGCACACGGTCCGCGAGGCCAGGCTGCTGGCCGACGCCGCCCGCGAGGCGAAGGTCGCTACGCAGATGGGCAACCAGGGCCAGGCCTCCGAAGAGACGCGGCTCCTGTGCGAGACGATCTGGGACGGTGCGATCGGTCAGGTCCGCGAGGTGTACGTCTGGACGGACCGGCCGCTCAACGGAACCAACAAGTGGTACTGGCCGCAGGGCGTGGACAAGCCGTCGGGGAAAGATCAGATCCCCGAGGCGCTCGACTGGGATCTCTGGCTTGGACCGGCGCCGATGCGTCCTTATGCGAATCGGGTTTATCACCCCTTCGTCTGGCGGGGTTGGTGGGATTACGGCACCGGGGCCTTGGGCGATATCGGTTGCCACAGCATGGACCCCGTGTTCCGTGCCCTGAAACTTGGCTATCCGACGAGCGTCGATGCCTGCTGCACGCTGGTCAACAACGAGACCTACCCCGTGGCGTCGCGGGTGACGTACGAGTTTCCCGCCCGGGGCGACCTGGCGCCGGTGACGCTGCACTGGTACGATGGCGGGATGAAGCCGCCTCGACCGCCGGAGCTGGAGGCCGGACGCCGGTGGGACACCAATGGTGCGCTCTATATCGGTGACAAGGGCAAGATGTACGGCGGCCGTCTGCTGCCGGAGTCACGGCAGAGGGAATACGGCAAACCGCCGCAGAAGCTGGAGCGTTCGATCGGCCACTACATGGAATGGGTCGTCGCCTGCAAGGGCGGCAAGCCCGCCGGCTCGAACTTCCCCGATCACGCGGGCCTGCTGGCCCAGGTGGTCCTGATGGGCAACATCGCCATCCGCCCGGAGTTCAAAGTGGAAAAGTACCTGGGGACGAAGCTGCTCTGGAACGCCGACAAGTTCGAGTTCTCGAACGTGCCCGAGGCGAACAAGTACCTGACCAAGGAATACCGCGAAGGCTGGGCCATCTGATTTGAGGAAGGACTACGATGAGTGATTCAATCGACAGACGCATGTTCCTCGGCGGCGCGGCCGGCGCCGTTGCGGCGTTTACCGTCGTGCCGAGCCACGTGCTGGCGGGCGCGGCGGGGCAGCGGCCCAGCGACAAGCTCAACCTGGCCGCCATCGGCATCGGCGGCATGGGGGCCGGAAACATCAACGCCTGCAGCACGGAGAATTTCGTCGCGCTGTGCGACGTCGATGACGGGCACGCCGGCAGAGTGTTCGACCGACTCCCGGCAGCCAGGAAGTACAAAGACTTCCGCGTCATGCTGGACAAGGAAGACAAGAACATCGACGGCGTCATCGTCGCGACGCCGGACCACACCCACGGCGTGGTCGGCATGGCCTGCGTCCAGCACGGCAAGCACGTCTACATGCAAAAGCCTCTGGCGCACTCGATCTGGGAGGTGCGTAAGCTCACTGAGGCCGCTCGCGAGGCCAAGGTCCAGACGCAGATGGGCAACCAGGGTCACTCCTCCGACGAGATCCGCATGCTCTGGGAGTGGATCGCCGATGGAGCGATCGGCCCGGTTCACGAGGTCTACGCCTGGACCGACCGCCCGGTCGGCGGCGATCCGTGGTCGGATTTCCCGATCATGGCCAGGCCGAAAGAGACCCCCGACCCTCCCAAGACGCTCGACTGGGATTTGTGGCTGGGCCCGGCCCCGTATCGGCCGTATCACCCGATCTATCACCCCATGTCGTGGCGGGGTTTCTGGGATTTCGGCACCGGCGCTCTGGGCGACATGGGCTGCCATATCGTCGACCCGGCGTTCTGGGTGCTCCAGCTCGGCCAGCCCACGCGGGTCGAAGCGACGACCACGCATTACCAGCCCGATGTGGCCTCCGAGACTTTCCCCCGGGCGTCGGTCATCCGGTACGAGTTTCCCGCGCGGGGGGGCATGCCGCCGGTGAAGCTCACCTGGACCGACGGCCGGCTGATGCCGCCGCGACCTAGTGCTCCGTTACGCGTGATTTGATATAGAGTTTCCGGTCTCTTTGCCGATAGGATAGTTGTACCCAGGTAAGGAGACCTATCATGAAGAAGAAGTATACTGTCACCCTGATGGAAGAGGAACGGCGGATGCTGCAGG